>CAZMPP010000088.1:0-9450 GCA_964568035.1 uncultured bacterium | reverse complement strand
AGGAGCCAATACGAAGCTCAGCCGTCCATTTTCACTGGGCTTCGACTCCAAAGGACGCCTTCTCGTCGCGGATGAGTCCGCCGGGATTCTCGTGTTTGCTAAGAACGCCAAGGGCAATGCTACACCCGTCGCCCATATAACCAGCGTCTTGTCCGCGGCGGGCGTCGCGGCCGATTCCAAGGACCACATCTGGGTGGCGGAATTCGGAGGAGCTACCATCGACGAGTTCGCGCGCAACGCTAACGGCAACGCGACGCCGCTGCGTAAAATCAGCGGCGCCAGCACGACGTTAAACGGGCCAAACTACATCGCGTTCGGGCATTAACGGCGGGCGATCAGGACCGCGCCGGCGAGCGCGACGACGTCCTCGGCAATTGCCGCCGGCACCGGACCGATTCGCGCCATAGCGCGCCGGCGCAGCGATAATCCGGCATACGCGCCGGCAACGGCACCCAGTGCGCCAAGGCCCGCTCCGGCGACGGCGCGCGACGGCGCGCCCGACCGGTTCACGAACCAGCCGCAAAAGGCTCCGCTGGCGACACGCGCGAGCAGTGGTCCCGGGGCGGTTCGCGCGGGCGCTTCGGGATAAAGGTCGCCGGCGTACTCGGCTAGCGCCATGACGGCGAGCACACCCGCCGTGCGCGAGGGGCGGCGCACCAGCAGCAAAACGGCCGGCGCCGTCATCGTGCGCAACCCGGCAACGGCGCCGAGCAAAAACGCTACCACGTGCGCGGATCCTTGGCGAGCAGCCGGCCGAACGTGCGGATTACCTCGCCACGATCGGAGATCTGCGTCGGCAGCGACGTGATCGTCGGAATCTCGCTCTGCGTTTCGCGGGGCGTCACCGTGCTGACCAGGCCGAGCGGCGTCGCCGGAAAGCCGGCGACGGTTCGAAAGAGGAGGTCGGCCCAAAATGCGTTGGCCCAACCGAACTCGGGCCGCGTGAAGCGCTGCGGATCGTTGGGATCGACCGATTCGTGCATCAGCCCGTTAAGTGTATCACTTTGATCGAGCATGACGATCGCTTGTGAAATATCGGTTCGCGAGGTTGTCGTTAGCGCCGCGCCGATGATGCCCAGCGGCCAAACCCAACCTTTAGGCGTGTGCGGACTGCCCAAACCGGTCGCGTACTTTCCAGTGTAATAGTACGGATCGTCGACGCTCAACGTAAAGCTGCGGGTATTGAGGTAAACCGGGTCGCTCGTGGAGCACCACCCGACGTACGGCAGCGCGGTAAGGTTGGGGATGTTGGCATCGTCCATTATATTATCGTGCCCGTAACCATCGGTTTCGTAAACGTACATCCATCCGCCGTGGCGCGGGCTGTAGGTGCGGCCATAGGTCAAGACGCCGGTCTGCACGCGCTCGGCAATGGTTGTAGCCTGCTGGGCGAGCTCGTCGTCATTGAAGGCTTCCCGGGCAAATCGCGCCAGCAGCCGCATCGCCACGACCGCCATCGCGTTCTGCGGAATATTGAAGCGATACGTCACCGGATCGTCGGACGGCCGGAAGCCGCTCCAGATCAGCCCGGTATCCGGATTGTACTCTTCGTGCGTCGGTACGGGCTGGGGCCACGAGTAGTGGCTGCACGACGCATGGCGCTGCTCGCACGACAGCGTCGCGACGATCGTTCGCATCGCCGTGTGAAGTTCCGGCGTAAAGATCGTTCGGTCGCCGGTGTTGGCGTAGTAGACGAAGACGAGCATCACCGGCCAGGCCAGCGAATCGATCTCCCATTTGTCCTCCCAGACGTGGTAGTCGGCGCTGAACGCCTCGGCATAGGGATTGGCGAGAATGTTCTTTGCGTCGCGCTGAATCACACCGTTGAATGCCGGGCGCAGCGCTCCGAACGAACTGACGAAACGAATGTACGGTATGGTTTGTGCCGCCGAATCCCGTAGCCACATCGCCGGAATATCTCCGGTTTGGACGTACGTCGTGCCGTCACTCTCGTGGAAAAAATTCGTAAAGAAGGCGTGGAACAGGGTCTCGGTCTGAATCGGCCGGATGCCGGAGTCAATCGGAATGTTGAGGGTCTGCGAGCAAGCCCGCGACGGTGAGCCGCATACTATAAGCAAGAAGAGTACTAACCCGGCGCCGCTTCGCCAGATCGCTGGGCTCATCGGAAGACGCCTATCCCAGAAATGCCGGGGCGCTGTGGAGCGCGCCGCTACCGTTCTGCCAAAGCGAGTACTGCAGCGGCTGTTTGGAGTTCATCGACAGCGCCCCGATTCGGCCGCTCATGTCGAGCGCGATCACGCAATACATATCGTCGCGCAGATTCGGCGCGGTCTTGCTCATATAGCGCATGACTTCTTCGCACGCTTCTTGCGGATGAGCGCCGCGCGCCATCGCCTGGACGAGAAACATGGACGTGCAGTAGGCAGCCATCACGTCGCCGTTTCCGGTCGCGCTCGCGGCGCCGGCCGTGGCGTCGGCAAAGTAACCGCAGCCAACCAGCGGCGAATCCGCGACTCGTCCCGGAATCTTCCAGGCCAAACCGCTGGTGGAACATCCGGCGACGACGTTTCCGCGCCCGTCAATTCCGAGCATTCCAACGGTGTCGTGGTGATTGCGATCGGCCCAAAAGGTCTCGTGCCCGGGAGTATTCTTCCACTTGAGCCACGCTTCGAGGCTCTTGGGCGTCAGCAACTGCATCGGCTGGAAACCCATCTCGATGGCAAACTGGAGCGCTCCCTCGCCGGCAATCGTCGTGTGCAGCGTCTTCTCCATCACCAGACGCGCTACCGAGATGGGATTTTTGATCTTGTGGAGATTGCAGACCGCGCCGGCGCGATGCTTCGTCCCGTCCATGATGCCGGCATCGAGCTCCACCTCCCCTTGCGCGTTGGGAAAGCCGCCATAACCGACGGTGTCGATATTCGGGTCATCTTCGACGGCGTTGATGCCCTTCTCGACGGCGTCGAGCAGCGTGCCGCCGGCGTCGAGAACTTGCGCGGCGCGCGCGTTGCCCGGAATGCCGTAATCCCAGGTCGTCAGAAAGATGGCGCCGTTTGATGCCGCCCGCGCCGGCGTGGGTGAAGCGGCGGCCAAAGCGGCCGTTGCGGCGCCGGCAACGATAAAATCGCGTCGGTCGATCGTTTCCATGTTACCCGTGGCCTTCCGTCAAGCCGGAAGCCGCTCCTACGTTCGGTTTGGGACGAGAAGCCGTGCTTGCGCGGCGGCAAGTGCGGCGCGCAACGCGAGCGCGACGATCATCACGGTACCATCAATGATGGCATAGCCGCCGGCGATGGCCGACGGCGGATTACCCGAGGTTACGTTCACCCACGGCGTCAGCTCGAGCCACCTCCAGCTGCCGAACCAGGTTCCGAAAAGCTCGACGTCGGTCGTCGCGATAAAGAGCGCGGCGAAAAAAGCGCGCCGCGGACTGAAGAGCAGCACGTAGGCAAAGAGCGGGAGCCAGAGTATGCCGTGAACGTCGGTGCGCCCGGTGGCCGCCGGCAGCAAGGTCAGACCGCCGATCGCCCACGCAATTGCAATCGCCAAAATTGCCAGGGTAAAGGGCCGCTCGTAGCGCCGCACCAGATCCGTAGCCGCCAAACCGATTCCGAAAACGTAGATCAAGCCGTGACCGAACGGCACGAACGGCGGAATTCCGCCGAAGCGATAGTGGTAGCCGCCCCAAACCTGCGAGCCGAGCGCCTCGAAGCCGGTTGCGACCGCAACGCATATCCAGATCGTGCTACGGCCGGCGGCCGGCAGACTGCGCGACGCCAGCCACAGCACGACGAGCGTTACCGCGCCGATCGCGTACTGTTCGGGCCAGGGCGCACGGGCGTGCCCGTCGAGAAAGAGCGCCACGGGGCCGTAGATCAAGACGGCCCCGAGCAGCCACCAGGAAGGCCCCGCGCGGCGAGCCTCCACCACTTAGAGCTTTACTTGCAACGCGAAGTATAGATTGAGGGCGAGTGGATAGTTTCCCGACGACGGGTCGCCGTATGTCGGCACGAAGGAGTTCGCAAAATACGGGTTCTCCGGAACGCCGTTCGCTTTAGTGTCGTTCGGACTCGTTCCGTTGTAGAAGTGACCGCCGTTGTAAAACGTGTTCGAGACATAACCGCAGATCGAGTTGTTGGGCGGATAGGCCGCGCTCCACGGTACGCTCGAGCCGCCGAAGCACTGGTTCACCAGGTTGGTGACGATCATTTTTGCCGTGATACGCGGGGTGAAGTCATACGAGGCCTGCGCGCCCAGATTGAACTGCCAGGGCTGACGGAACTGACCGAACGTATCGAACGTCCCGGTCTGAGGATTGGGGATGTAGAGGTAACCCGGACTCGTGCCATCGCTGGTCAACGCTTTGCCGCAAGACGTATAGTCGGCGGTGCGCGGGTTGACGCCTTTGATGCCGATGCTTCCCTGATTTACGAAGCAGCTGCGCGGGTCCAAACCTTGGACGTCGGCCGGCGTGCCGTACGTCGTGCCTTCGAGCAACTCGAATGCCGGCGTGACCGCGAGCTTGTTGTGCCGGTAGTTCAGAACCACCGCGAAAGTGTTGGGAGAGATGTACGGGAAGTCCAGCCCCGGTGCATACCAGTCGTGGGGGCCAAGCAGCGCCTCCGGCGACATGTTGTAGTAGGGATTGAGGATCGAGTCGGCAGGACAGCTGGGTTCGCCTTTGCCCTTGCCGTTGGCCTTATAACACGGCGCTCCGCCGCCCGCCTTGGTCAGTGCGTTGAACTCTTGGATGTCCTGATTGTACTGATCGACCGGACCGACGTTACTGTTGAGATAGTTATCCCATTTCTCGGCCGAGTTGGTGTACGTGTATGAGAAGGTTCCCGAAAAACCGTTTCGGGTGAAGTCGCCCTTGGTGACGAGCAACTCGACGCCGTCCACGCGCTGCGTACCGGCGTTAAACGAAGGCGAGACGCCGAGGCTCGGAAGGTTCGGCGTTTCGTAGAGCTGGCCGGTCGCGTAACGATAAAACGGGGTAAGCTTCATCGCCACGTCGGTGCCTTTGAAGTGGTGCTCGTACGAGAAGTCGTAGTTGTTGGAGTATTGCGGCTGCGACTCGTGCAGCGGAGAGCTATAACCGAAGGGAATAAAGCCCAGCAACGTTGAGGCGAGATTGGGCTGCGCCGTGTTGTACTGGATCTCGTAGTTCTGCGGTTGCTGCGCGTAGCGGCCGGCCGAAACGCGAAGTACGGTATCGGGATTGACCGTGTACGTCGCCGAGACGCGCGGCAAAACGTACGCAACGCTGTAACTCGATGGATAGTTGTTGGTCAATAAGATGCCGTCCGTGCCGTTGGGATGGACCGTCTGCACCGGCGTTCCGGTGGACTTGTCGACTGGGCACTTGAATGAAACAAACGGCGTATAGAAGTAGATGCTCTGCGGCGGCTGCGGCACGAAAATCGGCTGACGAGTCACCGGATTGACGCAAAACTCTTTCTGTGCCGCGGCAAACCAGAAGTTGGTTGCCGGATTGTTGGTATCTGCTAAACCGTAGGTATCGTTCTCGAAGCGTACCGCGGCGTTAACGACCCACCGGTCGTCGGGCCGCCACTGGTCGCTCAGCGACGCCTGCGTAATCTTCGGCACCACCGTATTGATGTCGGCCATATTGCCGAGGTAGGTCAGCAGCATCGACGCGCCGGCCTTACACGCCGGCGAGGTGACGCTCAGCTCGCCGTCGGTGCAAGGATCCTGGCCGTCGAAGCCGCCATACGGACTGCTGAAGCGCCCCTGCGAGACGTACCTGTTGCACGGCGCCGGATCTCCAACGTGATACCGTGGGCTCGTGTAGGTGGCAAAGCACTCCGACCCGTCGGTGAAGTTGCTGACCTGCTGGCTGCCGGTGTTATCGTAGTTGCGGTTGGCATAGCGCAGCGTGTTCGACGTAAGATACGATGCCATTCCTTGGATCAAATGCTGGTTGGAGATCTGATCGGCAAACTGCATTTCCAAGCCACCGGTATGGGAGTCGACCATGTATTGATAGTTGGTGACGCCGAGCGTTACGTTGTTGCCCCATCCGTTGGCCGTGGCGCGGTTGGTATTCGAGTAGAACGTGTAGCCGAAGAGCCGCACGTAGGCATTCGAGCCGATATTCTTTTGATATTGCAGCTTGAAGATGCTGGCGGTGTCCCAGCGCCCGTCGCGATAGTTCGATGGGATGACCTGCAAGATTTGATTGCCGTGCGCGTCGATCGGACAGGCGCCCGGCACGTCCGTCACGTTGGCGCATCGGTTCGTCGGCGAACCCGGGTAAAAGTAGGCGATCGGCTGGGCCGACGCTTTGGCCAGCCACGGCGTGTTGCCCGAAAACGTATAGTAGTCGCCCCAGCTATTGACGTTGCCGCCATAGAAGTCGTGCGGCGGATTGAGCAGGCCGTTGTTCTGGATACCGAGCCCGAGGGGGCCGGAATCGTCGAGGCTCGAGTAATCCTGAGTGAAGTTTGCCGACGACATATAAAGCAGCTGGACGTCGTCGCGGCCGGCGTCGTTGTGGTGCGGGAGGCCGACGTGGAAGTTAGCGACGATGTTGCGGCTATTGAAGGTCGCCGGCTGTCCGTAGTTTGAGGGGTACGAACCGAAGCAGCCGGGATCGTTGGATAGCTGGTTCTTTACCGGATTGACGTAGGTCGTATTGTTGTGGCAATCGGGATAGACCGCCGGCCAAAACGGAAGCTCGGTCGTGACGTACGACGGCCAGTAGCCGTACGGGATGGTGTCGATCAAGCTGGCGCCGTTGTACTGGTCGAAGTAGCGGAAATTTTGATTGCTGCCGCTTATGCCTACGTAATACGAGAAGAGCCGGTCGGGCGACGAGCCTCCGGCTTCGATATCGAGGTCGTGGTAAAAGACGGGCGTTCCAATGGTGAGATCGCCGGTTGCATATCCCGGATAGGTTCCGGTCTTGATTACCTGATTGATGAATCCCGCAAGACCTGTCGCATTCGCATCGGCTTCGCCGCCGCCGGTGTAGATTTGCAGTTCTTGCTGGCCCAACGTGCTCTCCGCACTTCCGGGGTAGTTATCGAACGAGCGATTAATCGGAATTCCGTCGTACTCGTAGCCGATCTGGTCGTAGTAGCCGCCGCGAATATACACGGTTTGGTTGACGCCGACTTGGTTGGGTGGAACGTAGGAACCCGGCATTGCGGCAATCGCGGAGTAGGCGTTGTTGAGTCCGCCGCCGCCACCAAGCGTCGCAGCCGCCGCGGTAAGACCGGGGTTGACCGAGTAGACGTCGGTGCCGGTTCCCGGGCGCACCGGGCTGAGCGACGAGCGCGACGTGACGCGAGCAATTTGTTTAAGGCTCTTCTGCAACGTGATCGGCAACGAGACGCTTTGGTCGGCAAAGACCGAAACGCCGGTAACCGACAACAGGTCGTACCCCACGTGATCGGCCGAAACGGTATACGTGTCGGGCGCTAGGGAGATGAACGTAAAGCGGCCCGAGGCGTCGGTCGTAACTTTCGCAATCTGTGACGGGCTCGTTGCTGTGACTTGCGTGCCGGCAATCGGCGCCTTCGTCGTCGCGTCGAGTACGGTTCCGGTAATCGCGCCGGTCGTGCCCGCCGCCGCCGGTTCTGCTAAGCAAAGCAACGATGCGACTACGATAATTGCGCCTAGGGCGCGACGTGCGAAGCAAGCCCTCATTGTGATCTCCTTGAAGCAGCAAAGAGGCTCTTAGAAGCAAAGGGCGCAATGCTCCTCTAAGAAGCTCGCTCGATAAGTTGGAGGAGACAATGAGAGGCTTATTTTACCGCCGGGCCTTTGGCGCGGCGGTTGCCACCGCGCTCTTGACGGCATGCGGCGGAAGTGGTGCACCAAGCACCGCAGCGGTGTCCCAAACTGCGCTTTCGATAAACGCCGGGGCCACCGTAACGCGCAACGTTAGTGGCGAATTCGCCGGAACGATAGACGACAGTCAGGATGGCACAACAACGGCGACTGCCGCACTGGCGCAATATAGTGACGGTGTCGGCGGACCGTTTACCATTGGCACCGGCTCGTCTTTATTGGTTTCATCGATCGCATTTACGCTGGACGGAAAGAACCTCAGCGGCACGCTGGTAAAGCCTGGAACGACGGCCTGCTCGTTCGCTACGAGTGCAACCTATAACAGGTCCAACCGGCGGCTTAGCGGATCGTACTACGCGATTAGCGGCTGTTCGGGCGAGCAAGGGACGTACACGCTCAAGCGCAAGTGCTTCTACCAACGCGCCGGAGATTCGCTGAAGCCGCTTCACGGCCCACAACCCTGTTAAGAAGATAGGGCAGCGGTAACGGCCTGCGGTTCGCTCCAAGCCGCACCTTCGGCGAGGAGCCGCGCAATCTCGTCCGTTGAGATGGCGCGCTCGATCGCGGCGCGGAGCTCCTCGACGAGCTGCTGCTCGTATTCGGCGCGCTGCCAGTCGGCGGCGCGCAGCTCTTCTTCGGCAAAGCCGAGCAAACGTGCGGCGCGCGCCGGATCGCGTGCGGCGGCGATGGCGGCCAGATGCGAAATCGAAATTCCGACCAGCACGCGGTGGTGCGCCTTGGAGGCTCGCGCCAGGGCTTCGCGGGCGTGCGATTCCGCCGCAACGGCGTCGCCGATCGCTAGGAAACAGCCGGCGACGTCGCTTTCGAGAAACATCGTAACCAAGTTGCGCCGATCGAGCTCGATCGCCTCGAGCATGCGTTGCGCGGCCTCCCGAAAGTTGCCCGAAGCCGCCTCCCATTGGCCCCACCATGTCAGCGCGCGCGCCGTTTCGTCGTCTCGGCCGAGCGTCCGAAAAATCTCAACGCTCTCATGGTAGCGGGCGCGGACGGCGACAGCGCCGTCACCGGCGAACGCTCCGGCGCAACGCCGCAGGATGTCGGCCAGTAAGCGCCGGTCGCCGAGTCCACGCGCGATGCGCAGCGCCTCTTCTGCCGCCTCTCTTGCCTCCTCGTAGCGCCCTAACGGCGCGTAACGGGCCGAGACTTGGGAAAGCGCGCGAGTCAGCCCGCGCGCATCGTCTGCCTCGCGGTATAGCGACACGGCTTGCATGGCCTGTTCGAGCACTTGTTTGTTGACGCCGAGATTGCTGAAGAGCATCGAGAGCCCGTAGCGCAGCCTTGCCTCGACATCGCGAGGAAGCCCGGCACCGCTCGCTAGGACTCGTTCGCACCAATCAACGCCTTCGGCAAGGAACGACATGCGAAGAAAAACCGGCGTTGCATCCGCCACGAGCCGTCCGCCGAGATCAAGGTCGCGTCCTTCGCCGACGCTCCATTGCAGCGCGACGCGAATATTCGGAAGATCGCGCTCCATTCGCGTCAGCCAATCGGCGGCCGGTCCGCTCTCCCACTCGTCGTACGCCGAGCGGGTAAACGCGCCGAACGCAACGGCGTGGCGACGTTGCGTTTCCGGTGCGTCGCCTGATTCATTCAGCTTTTCCCGTGCGTATTCGCGAATTGGCTCGAGCAGGCGATAGCGGCGTTCGCCAT
>CAZMPP010000087.1:0-9541 GCA_964568035.1 uncultured bacterium | reverse complement strand
TTCCGACGGAGGTCGCTAGAACCACGTGAAGATCGTGGTGACTGTTAAACTCGTTCCGGATCCGAATGCGGAGAAGCGCATCGATCCGCAGACTAAACGCCTGGTGCGCACCGGCGTAGAGACGGTTCTCAATCCTTACGACGAGTACGCGCTCGAGGCCGGCCTTCAACTGAAGGAACGCGCCGGCGGCGACTCGCGCGTTACGGTGTTTTCGATGGCACCCGAGAGTCTGAAAGAGACCCTGCGTAAGGCGCTAGCCATGGGTGCGGACGACGCCGTGTTGCTAACCGACGCGACGCTCGAAGGCAGCGACGTTTGGGCGACTGCGTACGCCATGGCAGCGGCACTGCGCAGCCTCGACTTCGATTTGCTCGTCGTCGGCGGATTGACCGACGACAGCAGCACCGGCGCCGTGCCGGCCGCGCTTGGCGAGCACCTCGGCCTTCCCTGTGTTACCAACGCGCGTAAGGTCGAGATCGACGGCACGAGCCTCGAGGTGGAACGCGAGACGGATGCCGGCTATCAGATCGTGCGAGCCCCGCTGCCGCTCATGCTCACCACGGCGCTCACCTTCGGCGAGCCGCGCTATGCATCGCTCAAAGGCATCATGGGCGCCAAGAAAAAGAGCATCGCCACGCTCTCTGCCGGCGAGCTCGGCCTCGAGCAACCCGTCGGCGTGCAGGGCTCGAAGACGGAGCTGCGCAGTTTCGCGCCGCCGCCGGTCCGCGGGAAGGGCAGAACGGTCGAAGCCACCGACGGAGCTGCCGGCGCGCAGGCGATCTTCGAATTTCTTCAAGAGAAGCGACTGGTCTGAGGGCAGCATCGTGAAAAACGTTCTGGTTTACGTCGAGCATCGCCAAGGCGCCACGCGCAAGGTAACGTTCGAGCTAGCGAGCGAGGCCCGGCGAATCGCCGATGCGCTCGGCGGGAAGGCCACCGCAGTCGTGCTGGGCCCTGGCGCGGCGGAACTGGGAGAACGCCTGCGCGAGTATCCGTTGGATGCGATCTACGTCAACGAAGATCCGGCGGTCGACGCTTTCGTCCTCGATCCGGTCGTCGACTATCTGCAAACCGCGGCGCAGAGCGCCGGGCCGTCATTGCTGCTCATTCCTAATACGCTTTCCGGCCGGGACGTCGCCGGCCGCATCCTCGCGCGCCTCGGCGCCGGGATCGTGGCCGACGTGGTTGACGTGCGCGTCGAGGGCGGTGAGGTGATCTGCGTTTCGCCCAAGCTGGGCGGCGCGATGGTAACCGAGTGCGCGCTGCGCCCGGGCGAGTACGGCGTAGCGACCGTCCGCCCAAACGCCTTTACCGCGGCGACTGGGGGCGCCGGCGCCGAGATCCGGCCGCTCGAGAAGCCGGCCAAAGAGTACGCTGCGCGCGTCGAGCGTGACGTCGAAGAGGGCGCCGGCGAGCTAGCACTCGAGGAAGCGCCGGTGGTTATTGCCGGCGGGCGCGGGCTCGGCGGGCCGGAACCCTTCGATACATTGTTGAAGCCATTAGCCCGTGCGCTTGGTGGCGCCGTCGGCGCATCGCGAGCGGCGGCCGATGCCGGATGGGTCCCTTACAACTTGCAGATCGGTCAAACCGGCAAGACGGTGACGCCGAATGTGTACATTGCCGTCGGTATCTCCGGCGCCATCCAACATAAGGTCGGCATGCGGTCCTCCGGCACCATCGTCGCCATCAACAAGGACGCGTCTGCGCCAATTGCCGAGTTTTCCGATTTGCTCGTGGTCGGCGACGCGTTTCGCATCGTGCCGGAGTTAACGAAAATGATCGAATCATCTAAAGGACAGGTCTCTTGAAACGAATTTCGCTTATCGCGCTGATCGTGCTCGCTTTTATCGTGGGCGTCGCGGCCACGACGCCAACGGCGCAAGCCGGGCTCTTTGGCGGGGGAAAGAAAGCCTCGCCGAGTCCCTCGCCGGCGCCGTCGGCACTGCCGACGGCCAGTCCCGAGCCGCCGAACGTCGCGATTCCGCGTCTCATCGCAAAGCTGAAGGCAAACCCGAGCGACCAGATGGCCATGGCTCAGCTCGCGGCGCAATATCTGCAGGTCAACCGGCCCGACATTACGCTGCAGTATACGCAGCACTTATTGCAGCTTGGGAACAAGACCGTGCAGGTCTACTACTACGACGGCTTGGCGCAAGAGCAGATGGGCAACGCCGCCGTGGCAACCTACGATCTCGAGCAAGCCTCGAACCTGGACCCAACCAACCTGGGCGTACTCGCGCAGCTGGCCGACGTCTACCTCAAGACCGGGCGCTACAACGACGCCGAGCGTATTGCCAAACGCGCGGTGACCTTCAATAAGACCGATCCCGGGGCGCTGATGACGTTGGGTGCGGTCTATGCCGCGGAGCAGCATTTCGACGATGCGCGCGCATCGTTCGAAGCGGCGCTGGCCCTCAATCCGAAAGACACGGCACCGATTTTTCAGATCGCCACCACCTACGCGCAGCAAGATAACATTCCGATGGCCGTGCAGACAATCGGCCGCGCCCTAGCGGTTGACCCGCGAAACGTTCAGGCGCTCGTCCTGAAGGCCGATCTTTACGGCCGCCAGCACGACGACGTCAAAACGTCGGCTGCCTACGACGACGCCGTCGTCGCGGCACCGACTGACGACGAGAAGGTCGTGATTCTCATTCGTAAGGCGAGCTATTTCATCACGGAGAAGAAAGACGCGCAGGGCGCCGCGATCCTGCAACAGATCGTCACGCAGTATCCGAAAGTCCCGGCGGGCTTCGTTGCCTACGGCGATTATTTCGCGACGCAACGTCAGTACGACAAAGCCGTCGCACAGTGGCAAGCCGCCCTGGCACTCGATCCGTCAACGCCGGGTGCGCTGATGGGCATCGGTGAAGCTTCCATGCAGATGGGGCGACTGAACGACAGCGTGAATTATCTCAAGAAATACACGCAGATCTCTCCCGACGCGCAGGGCTTTGCGCTGTTGGGCCAAGCTTATTCGCGAGTCCACGACTACTCGGGCGCGCGCGATGCCTGCGGCAAGAGCTTCGAGATTCAGCGCTCGCCGGCCACGCTCTCGTGCGTAGCCGGCGCCGACTTCGAGCTGCGTAACTACAAAGAGGCGGCGCAGATCTTCGATGCCCTCGATAAGGCGGCGAAGGGCTATCTCAACGCCAACCCGGCGCTGCTCTACATGGCCGCCAAGTCGTACGCCGGCTCGAATCAGTGCGCCAAGGCGCAGGCAACCTACAAGCGGCTCCTCCCGATGATGAAGAAGGGGACGAAGGATTACACGACGGTTCAGCAAGCCGCGGCGCAGTCGTGTCATTCTAAGCACGGCTGAGGTTCGTCACCGACGCACTCTACGCCGCGCATCTGCGCGGCGTAGCGCATCCCGAACGTCCCGACCGCGTGTCCGCCGTCGCCGCCGGCCTGGCACGACGCGGCGTACTCGCCGATACGATCGCGGCTCGCGATGCCTCCGATGACGAACTCGAACGCGTACACACTCGTTCTTACGTCGAGCTTGTCGAACGAGAGACGGCCGGCCTAACGAGCGCGCGGTACCTTTCCACCGGCGACACCATCGTAGACTCCGGCTCGTGGCGCGCCGCGCGGCGTGCGGCGGGCGGCGCGATCGTTGCTGCCGAGCACGCATACTCGAGTGGCGAAAGCGTCTTTGCGCTCGTTCGGCCACCCGGTCATCACGCCGAACCGGATCGCGGCATGGGTTTTTGCCTCTTCAACAACGTGGCCGTTGCCGCGCGCGCGCTCCAGGCAACCTACGGCGGGCGCATATTGGTCGTGGACTTCGACTATCACCATGGCAACGGAACGGAAGCCGTTGCCGGCGGCGGGCTTTCGTACTGCTCGACGCACGCTCATCCGGCCTATCCTGGAACCGGTACGCGCAGCTATTTGATCGGTGACGATCTAGTCGCCAACGTTCCCCTTCCGGTTGACGGAGTTTCGACCGAGGGCTTCATCGCCGTCTGGGAACGCCTGCTCCCGCTCGTCGCGCGGACCGCCCGTCCCGACGCGGTGCTGGTCAGCGCCGGGTTCGACTACGTCGCCGGCGACGAGGTCGGGGACCTTGGCGTCGGTGTCGAGGCGGCCGGTCCGCTTGCCGCGGCCATCCGCCGCGTTGCCGATGAGTACTGCCGCGGCCGCGTCGCCTACTTTCTCGAGGGCGGCTATGGTCTTGAGGCAATCGAGAACTCGATCGCTGCAATCGCAACGGTAGCCGATCGAAGCAGCGTGCCGCCCCCGAGCGCTGCCGAAGCGAGCGCGATTCCCGCGCGAGCGCGAGCGGTGCTCGATGGCCTCGCGCTCGCTCAAGGAAGCTGAGCGAGCCCTGAGAAGTAGCCTCGATTAAGCGACGGGTACGCCGCATTGGCAATTCCCGTATGCAAAATTTGAAAACTCGAGGAGATACGAATCATGAAGAGATCGCTCCGGCATCTCGCCACGGCGTTCGTGCTGCTCGTTGCGTTCGTTTGCCAGGAAACCTGGGCACTGGCAGGCGTTACGGGCGGTCTGACTGGTACGGTCCTCGACGCCGAAACGTCGGCTCCCATCGCGGGAGCAGAAGTCACCGCTACAAGCCCCTCGCAATCGGCCACCGTCACGACCGATGCCGCGGGGCATTTTTCTTTCCTGACGCTTGCTCCGGATACATATACGGTGACCGCATCGAAGAGCGGTTATCAATCGACCAGCGTTCCCGGTGAAATCGTCTTCGCCGACACGGTGCAGATCGTTTCAATGCGCATACCGAAGGCGCTTCGCACGATCGCGCACGTGACGTCAACGGCAGCCGGCTCGCTCGTCAAATCCGGAACCACCGCCGACGTCTATTCGATTAACGCCTCGACGCAGGCCGCGACGGCCGCGCTGGGCGGCGGCGGACTGATCAATCAGGCCTACTCGGCGATCTCGACGGTTCCGGGTGCCTACGTCATCCCCAACCAAACGGGATACTACGCCACGATCAACATTCGCGGCGGCGATTACGACCAGGTCGGCTACGAATTCGACGGCGTTCCCGTCAATCGTTCGTTCGACAACTACGCGTCGAGCTCGGCCTCTTCGCTGGGGAACGCCGAAGTTCAAGTCTATACCGGCGCGAACCCGGCCAACTCCGAAGGCCAAGGTCTTTCCGGCTTTATCAATCAGGTCATTAAGACCGGAACGTATCCAGGCTTCGCAACGGGGTCGTTAGGGATCGGCGTTCCGACCTTTTATCATCGCGCCTCGATCGAAATCGGGGGCGCCACGCCCGACCGCCTCTTCTCGTACTACATCGGCATTGCCGGTGCGAATCAGGCAGCGAACTACGTCAACAGTAACAACGGCTCCGAGTACGACAACTGGCTCGGGCCGCCGCTGGGCATCGTCGGCGGACCCTATGGAAATCCGTTCGCTCCCGGCTGGTCGCTCTACTTCGGCGGTACGGGCAATAGCTATTTTCCCTTGGGCCCCGCCGGCAACTATGCCAACTTCGCGACGATTTACGCGCGCAACATCGTCGCCAACGTACACATCGGCATTCCGCATCACCACGACGCCGGCCGCGACGACATCCAGATTCTTTACACCGACGAAGCGCTCAAAAACCAGATCTATCTCTCCGGCAACGACGTGGCTTCTCCGTTCTGCTCGGGTGCTGCCGCGCAGAGCGGAACGGCGTGCATGAATCTGATTAATGGGGAGATCAACTCGCTCTTCAGCGGCGGCAGCGTCCCCTATGGCACGTCGCTGCCGGTGACTTGGCTCAACACTTACTCGTGGGGCTGCAATCAGTCCATTGGCGGCACGTACAACGCGGCGCAGCTTAATACCCTATCCAATTGCGTCCGGCCCTATACGTTCCCTAGTGGAACCAACACCGGCTCGCCGTCCGATCCCAACGCGATTCCATCGGCGGCGCGCGACAACTCGTATAACGACACGGCCATCGTAAAAGTGCAGTACACTAAGAACTTCGGTTCGACGGCGTACTTGCGGTTATACGGCTATACCTTCTACAGCGATTGGTTCCTCAATGGACCGTATAGCACGAGCTTCTGTAATTTCGTCTGTCCCGACGCCCCCGACTACGAATTGAATACGCACACCCGCGGCTTCAGCGCCGAGTTTCAGGACCAGATCAACCCGCAGAACTTGTTTAGCGTTGAAGGATCGTACACGAGCGCAAATATCGTGCGCGACAACAATGGCTTTTACGGCGTCAACGGCAACGAGGCCGTCCTCGTGAATGCCAACAATCCATACGGCGGCTACTGTTTCGCACCGTACGGAAGCGGCTCAGGGGTCGTGAACTGTCACGATAACACGATCTCCCTGGGCCCAGGATATAACGTGAGTTCGCCGGTGGGCAGCTGCGCGATTCCGGGCAAGCCGCAATTCGGTAACTCTTGCACCTATATGATCGCGGAAAACGGCCTTGCCGGCACCTATAGCGGTACGGTACCCACGTTTTATTCCGCCGCGATTACGGATCAATATCGGCCGACGGACAAGTGGCTAATCAACGCGGGTATTCGTCTCGACAGCTACGGTTTCGTCGGGCAGAACACCCTCGTCCCACCGCTGGGCGGGTCGGCGGCAGCGCGCGCCTTCTGGTTCAAGGCCTACAATCTCGACAACTGCGTCAACAACCAGACGGGGGCGCCTTCAGAGAATCCGAGTCCCGGGCAGACCTGCCCTTCGGGTTCGCACGCCGCCAACGTCCAAAACGTACCGTCGCAGTCCTATACCTTCAATATCTACCAGCCACGCATCAGCGGTACGTACACCTCGAATCCCAACGACGTATTTCGCTTCTCCTACGGGCGGTATACGGAAGCCCCAAACACCGCGTTCGAACAGTACAACACGCGCCAAGAAGATTTGGCCGACTATATCGGGTCGCACTTCTTAGCCTTTGGACGCAACACGCCGGGCTATCCAATTCAGCCGCCGACCTCGATCAACTACGACCTCTCCTGGGAGCATCACTTTAAGAACACGGATCTCTCGTTCAAGCTGACGCCGTTCTTGCGGCAGACGCAGAATCAGATTCAGCAGTTCTTCCTCAATCCAATTCAGGGCTTCGTCTCGGGTCTCAACGTTGGAAGCCAAAGGAGCGAAGGCGTCGAGTTCCAGATGCAAAAAGGCGACTTTTCGCGCGACGGCCTCTCGGGATTGCTCTCCTTTGCCTACACCAACTCATATATCCGGTACGGCCCGATCGCGGCGGGCGCCTCGGGAACGACGGTGCTCGGGCCGATCAATAACTCGATCGCGCAATATAACGCCTACACCAAGTACTGTGCGAACCACCCGGGCCCGTCCAACACGATGTGCGGCGGAAGCACGACCAACGGACTACCCGCTAATGCCTGCTACAACGGCAAAGGTGTTCCTAAGCCGGGCCTTCCCGGCGGCGGCTGTAAGTCGGGCTGGATCGCCAATCCGTATTGGGATCAAGCACCGCAAGCGCTGGTCGATACCGCCCAGGCGTTTCCGACGTACGATACCTTCCCGGGCGCCTTGGGTTTAGCGGCGCAAGGCTTCGGCTCGCCATACGTCGGCACGTTGCTTCTCAACTACCGGCATCATCGGTATGCCGTTACGCCGTCCGTGCAGTTCCAGGGCGGCGGCAAGTACGGTGAACCGATTGCCGAAGCCGGCATCGACCCGGCCAGCGGCTGCGGCAAGCCTTTGGTAGGGGACCGGTACAATGCTACGGGTTGTCCGAATGTCGTGTTTATTCCCAATCCGTTTACGGGAGCGTACGACGGCATCGGCGCGTATACCCAGCCCAACGAAGTCATCGCCAACCTGCAGATGTCCTACGACGTGAGCCCGCGGATCACGGTGGTTGGTTCGCTGGTGAACATCGTCAACTACTGCTGGGGCGGGTCGCAAACTCCGTGGACGTTTAGCGACGGCAACATCTGCGCGTACAACAACGTTGGCGGCACGATCTATCCGGTGGCTCCCTACGGAACGCCCGGCGCGGTGATCAATCCGCCCGGTTACCCCGGTTCACGGATCCAGCCGTTCCGAAAGTTCCCGTACGAACCGAACTTCGGCCCGGCTCTCGTCTCCGCACTGAACTCCTCGACCAAGACGCCGATCCAGTTCTACATAACGGCCAACATCAAGCTCTAGAACTCGACGGCGATCGAAAACGAAAAGAGGCCTCGCCGCAATGGCGAGGCCTCTTTAATTTTTGCCTTAGGTTAGGGAGCGATTGCCGAAGCGATGCGCCGTAAATCGGAGAGCTGCAAGTCGCTGACCAGCGCGTAGTGCAGCGTGCCGTCCGACCACGAAAGGAGCGACGTCGCTCCGTCCTCGGCGTATTCGCCGTTGCGGCCGCCGATGTTGAGCGGTTCGGGCTCGAGCTGGGTCATGTCCAAGATCGTCGGTCGCGAGTTCTCGAAGAGCGATACCGTTCGAATTCCGTCGGAGTAGAGTACGTGCAGCGTACGCACACCCTTGAACTCGATGATGTTACCCTCGACCGCTTCGAAACCGTCGGGGAGCGAACGTGGTTCGCGAGCGGCAAAACCGGCGTTGCGCGCCACGCGCTCGGGGTCTTCCGAAGGCTCGGCAAACGTCGGGCCGGGAACCACCGCATACGCCTTGGGAAGATTGAAATCGCCCGAGGGAATCGCCGGCGTGTACCGCACCGCTTCGAACCGCAGGTCGCTGACCAAGGAACCGTCGGTTCCGAACTCTTGCTGGTCGAGCACGATCTTACTCTCGCGGTCGATGCGCACGAGCAGCGCCGGCCGGTGGCTGTACCTGTTGATCAAAAGCACGTCGACGGTCGGACGCCCGTCGAAGCTTTCGGCGCCCTGTTCGATCGCACGATAGTTCTGGCGCATCAGCGCGTAATTGTCGCGCCACGCCGCCCGGTCATCGAGGGCATCGTTACGCGCTTCCACGATGCGCCGGTGCTTGGGGTCGATAGAGAACGTAACGTCACCCTTCGATACGATGGCGTCGCCCGAGATGGCCGAAGGCGCGGTGTACGTGCGCCGCGTTAAATTCGGGGCGCGATGTTCGACACGGTAGACCGAAGCCTCCGCATGGCGGCTTCCGATGCGCACGAACTGAACGACCCCGCTATACGAGACGGTCGCGGGAGCGGACATCGCTTCGAAGAGGAGCGCGTCGACGGCGCCGCGCGATGAGTTCGCGCTCGCCAGCGTCAGCGTCGCCGCGACCAGCAGCGGCGCGAGAAAGAGGCTAGCGCGGTTCATTGCCCGGTTGTTCGCCGGCGCTGGAATCGGAGGTCAGCATCACCGGCAGTCCCGGTTCGTGTGAGAAGGGTGTCGTGGCGTTGAGCGCCGTGTGGTTGTCGAAGTAGTACGCGGCTTCGATGCGCGTCGACGGAGGCCCGGCGTGCCACGCGGGGTTTCCGAAGTAGACGATTGCAGCGGCCGCAGCGGCGGCACCAACGGCCACGGCTGGGCGCAACAGCAAGTTCAGCGGCGACCACGCCGGCCGCATCGGCAGGGCCACGGCGCTGCGAATCCCCGCGATGACGCTGGGAGGCAGCTCCCGCTCC
>CAZMPP010000086.1:0-9624 GCA_964568035.1 uncultured bacterium | reverse complement strand
CGACTCGCCTGGTCGTCCTCGTCGTGCTCTTGGCACTCGTGGCCGCAAGCACGTGGTACTTTCTCTCTCATCGTCCCGCCGCGAACGGCGAAAGCATCGCCGTTTATTTCACCAAGCTCGACGGCACGACTATGGGTAATATGCGCGTCTCCCTGCGGCCGCAGCAGCCGGGCGAGAGCGACGCCGAGCACCGTCACAACACGCTGGTGTACGCCGCCGTCGAAGCAGTCGCAGGTCCGCCCAACGACGTTGGCGCCATTCGCTTTCCACCCGGAACGCGCGTACAGAGCGTGAATCTCACCGGCTCGACGGCAACCGTCGATCTTTCTAAGGAAGTGGCGCGCCAAGCCGGGGGGACGTTCGGTGAAAACGGCGAGTTTAAAGCGCTCATCTATACGATTACCGGACTTTCCGGCGTCGACGCGGTCCAAGTGACCGTGAACGGCGCGCGCCTGGAAACGCTACCCGGAGGGCATCTTGAGCTGGATCAACCGCTACATCGTAACGATTGGTAGCATCGTCGCGGTGCTCGGGCTGCTGGTGCTGCCCGCCCGCGCCGACGCTCCATTGCGTGTCGTCTACCGCGGACAGACGATCTCGTTTACCCACGTCGCGACTACCGCGGGAGCGACCGCCATCGGCGTTGGCGATCCCGGATTCCAAACGCTTTTACGGGCAACCGGGGCACAGCTGACGTGGCGCACCGGCGAGCGCTACATACTGATTTCCACGCCGGTACCGACGGTCGTCAGCTTTGCGATCGGAGACCGCCGCTACGACATTGGACCGATTGCGCTGCAGGCCAGCTTTGCCCCGTTCCTTCGCGGAACCGAAGCGTATCTGCCGCTCAACGAACTGCTCGGTTCGCTCGATCTCGCGATGCGGCAAGACGGTTCGACCAACGTCCTGCAACCGCAGCTGGCCGCTTTCGACGTGCGCCAAGACGGCAGCGCCGTCGTCCTGGTGGCTCATGCCGGCGCGCCGATTCGACCGCGGATCGTGCGGCAGGGCGGCGACTCCATCACCTACGCTTTCGACGGCGTCGCGACGGGCCTAACCGGTACGAAGAATATCAACGTCGGCGGCGTGCGCAGCCTCGACGTTCGTTCGTCTGGTACGGTTCGAACGCCGACGACACAAGTGACCGTGCAGCTCGCGCCGGGAACGGCGGCGCAGCCGCCGCGAAACGACGGCAGCGGCGACGTCACGCTCACTTTTGCGGCTGGTAATTACGCCGCAAGCGCCGGCGCGTCTGCGCAGACTGCGGATATGAACTCGCCGACGCCCGAGCCGGCGCCCGGATCGAATAATGGACCCACGCTCGTTACCGGCGTGACGGTTACGCCGAGCGACGACGGCGCCTCAGTAGCAATCGTGGTCTCCGGCGACGCCTCATACGAGTGGCATCGCTTGCGTGCGCCCGACAACCGCTTCTGGATCGACATCAAGAGTGCGCAGCTGCAGGGCCCGGCAATCGAACAGAACGAGTCGAGCCCGCTGGTTTCGATGCGGGTTCGTCAAGTCGATCCTTCGACGGTGCGCATCGCCTTGTCGCTGGAAGGCCAGCAGTCAATCAATTTCTTACCGTCGACCAGCGGCCTCACCGTGCAGATCGGCGCGCAGGAGGTAGCTGACGGCCCGCGATCTGGCAATGGAAGCGTCGGAAGCATCGTTTCGGTGGCGCAGCAGAACGCCGCACCGGTAACGCCGGCGCCGGAGGACGCCGCAAACTCTGCTTGGTCGAATCCGCAGGATTCTACGTGGAAGTTCGGCTCGGCCGGCCCGCGCAGCAAGTACGTCCCGACCAATCCACGCCTCATCGTCATCGATCCCGGCCACGGCGGAAGCGATCCGGGCTCGCAGCATAGCGGCCTGGGCGAAGCTACCCTCAATCTCGACACCGCGAAGCGGTTGCGGGATCTCCTCGTCGCGCGAGGCTGGCAGGTTAAGCTCACGCGCGACACCGACGTCGACGTCTTCGCACCCAACGATAGCGCGCGCGACGAGCTTCAAGCTCGCGTAGACGTGGCGAACAACGCCGGGGCTCGGCTCTTCGTGAGCATCCATACCAATGCGTTCATCAACTCCGGCCCCTACGGGACGACCTGTTATATCTCCAAGCCCGATGACGTAGCGCTGGCGCGGATGATCGAAACCCATCTTGCCAACGATGGAACGAAAGACGATGGCGTGGTTAAGAGCCACCTCTACGTCACGCTGCATACAAAGATGCCGGCCGTACTCGTGGAGATGGCCTTCCTCACCAATCCCAACGACTTGGCGCTGCTTGGGTCGCCGGCGTGGCGACAAAAAGTCGCGCAAGAGATTGCGGATGGGATTGGGGAGTATTCGCAGCGCTATCCGGTGCCTAACCAGCCGCCACAATAGGCCGTCGCGAGGACGGCTCGACACGACGGTGCCTCGTTTTCGGAGGCGCTCTCGGCATCCATGGCTCCGCGCCTCCTCATACGCCCGTCACCATCGCGTCGAGCCGTCCTCGCTAGCCACCATTGCGCCTCTGGGTTGCAGCGGAATGGGGTGCGCTTACGTGAAAAAGGGTGCGGAGTGATTGGGTTGTTTGATTCGGGGTTGGGGGGGTTGACGGTGCTGGCGCGGGTGCGCGAGCGGTTGCCTTCTGCGGATGTTGTATTTTTTGCCGATCAGGCGCACGTGCCGTATGGCGACCGGCCACATGCGGAACTATTGCGGTTGTTGCGAGCGAATCTTGCTCGACTCGACGAGTATGGCGTCGCGGCCATCGTGATGGCATGCAATACGTCGTGCGCAGTTGCCGAGCGGTATGGATGGCCGGATTCACGTGCGCCGGTTCTGGATTTGATCGAATCGGCCGCAATGGCCGTCGAACGAGGTGGATTCAGGCGGGTTGGAGTTGTTGCCACGGCGGCGACGGTTGGGGCCGGTTCCTATGGGCGCACGCTGCGCGCGCGCATCGGCGGCGTGGACGTCGTCGAAGTTCCCGCGCCGGCGCTGGTGCCGCTGGTCGAAGCGGGAAGAACGCAGGGCAGCGAGGCGCGCGCCGCCGTCGCCGAGGTGTGCGCGCATCTTCCACTCGATCTCGAAGCGCTGGTGTTTGGCTGCACGCACTACCCCGTCTTGGAAGAGCACTTTCGTTCCGCTGTCGGCGGCGGCGTCGCGCTCATCGATCCGGCGATCGTGCAGGCGGAACGGGCGGCATCGCTGGCAGGTGCGGCCGACGGCGAGGGGCGTACGCTGTACGTTACCAGCGGCGACGAGGCGACGTTTTTGGCGAACATCGCCAGAATCATGGATGAGCCGAGGAGAATCGCGCGATGAACATTTTCGTGGGATCCGACCGACCCGCGTTCACCGGTTCCGAGGTTTTCGTAGTTCTCTTCGTAACGCTCGGTCCGATTAATTTCATTAGGCCGTTCATTACGCTGACAAAAGGTGCGTCGGCGCCGCTCGTACGTCAGATCGCTCTTCGCGCGAGCCTGTTGGCCACGACTGGCGTGCTGCTATCGGCGGTCGTCGGCGCCGCTCTCCTCACCAAGTGGCGAATTCCGATCGGCGCGATCGCCTTGGCCGGAGCGGTCATCCTGTTCGTCGTTGCGATGAAGTCGATTCTGGAGCTTTACGTCGAGAAGCCGCCGGTCGATCGGGGGCCGCCGACGCTGGCGATTTCCGGATCGCCGCTGGCCTTCCCGGACATTGCCACTCCGTACGGGATTGCGGTGCTCATCGTTCTGCTGGCCCTTTCCCCGGCGAACGCCGGAGTGATTTTGCTCCTGGCAGTCGTCGTCATGGCCATAGATTTAATCGTGATGCTTTTCGTAGGATCGATTATGCGCGTCCTCGGCCTGCCCTTGAGTCTGCTCACGGTCGTGCTCGCGCTTTTGCAGGTCGCACTGAGCATTCAGTTCGGTCTCTTTGCGATCCGAGCCATCCTCGCCCAAGGCGTCTAGCGAGTGATCCGTCTCGGGCTGCTCTTTGGCGCGATTCTGATATTTTGCGACGCAGTTTCCGCGCTGATCGCGCGAGCCGTCGGGATTTCCTACGATACGTTCATCGTGCCGGCGCTGGTCGTTCTCTTCTTTATGGGCATTTACTCGGGGCGAGTCGCTCGTTCTTGGAACGGCATGATCGCGATCTTTATCGCCGTCGCGGTCGAAGCGACCCTGGGCTGGTATGTTGCCGCGCTCATCGGCCCGGGATACGTACCGGGTTGGACCGTTCCGGTACTAATCTTAATGGGCGTAGAGGCCGCCGCACTTGCGTTGGCGATCGGAGCGATCGGAGTTGCCATCGGCCTGCGCGTCTCCGCTACTTGAGGACGACGACCCCGACGGCGCCCGCGGATCGAATAAAGAGCGCTGGATTGATCTTGGTTCGGTTGACGGCGATGAACGTCAATAGCGCCAACACGACGGTGATCCAATTCGTAATCGCGGTTTTGCCGAAAATTATCAAACCGCCCACGGCCAAGCCGATGGCAACGGGTCCGAGGCCTTTTTGAATCGAGCTGCGCCACGGCCACTTATCCAGTCGCTTCCACAAGCGGCCGACACCGAACGTTAGGACGCCCGTCGGCAGGAAGAAGGCCAGCGCGCAGACGGCCGCGCCGGCAAATCCGGCGACCAGTTGGCCGATTTCGGCGACCATCATCATGTTCGGTCCCGGCGACATCTGCCCGGTGCTGTAGACGTGAACGAGCTGCTCGTTGGTCAGCCAGCGGTGAACGTCGACGACCTGAACCTTCATTTCCGGAAACGCTGCCATGCCGCCGCCGATCGTCAGGAACGACAAGAACGTAAAGACGCGGATTAATGCAGGGATCTGAGCCACTCTTCGGTCTCCTCTGCGGGCTTCTCGTGCTTGACGTGCGGCCGGTAGGCGAAGATCGCAAACGCGCCCACGACGAGGAGCGTAAGCGGTACGCCTACCTTGAAATAGGTGATGCCTAAAATCGCGGCGACCACGAAGACCGCGTCGTAGACACCCTTGAGCGACTTTTTCCCGATCTGAAACCACGTTGCCGCAAGCAACCCGGTCGCGGCGGCGGCAACTCCGCGAAGGCCGGCCGTGGCCCACGGCCGCACCGAATGCTGCCCGTAGACGATGCCCGCCAGGACCATAAAGACGAACGCCGGTAAGCAGATTCCCAAGAGCGCCACCGAAGCGCCCAGCGTTCCGGCGAGCCGGTCGCCGGCCAGAATCGCTACGTTGGTGGCGTTGAGGCCGGGCAGGGTGTTGCTGATCGCCGTGATCTCCAGAAACTCGACGTCGTCGAACCATTTCTTCTTGCGGACGAGCGAGTCGCGGAGATAGGCGACGACGCCGCCGCCGAAGCTGACCGCGCCGATATATAAGAAAGTGAGGAAGATCTCGAGATGTGAGGGCTTCCCGCTTGGTGCGTTTTTCGTGATGGTCTCCTAATGCGCCGAAAGCAATCCGACGTGAAAGAGTGAGAAGAAGAACGCGGTCGTCGCCATGCCGAGCGCCGCGCCGGCGACGACCTGCATGACGGTGTGCGCCTTGAGATAGACGCGCGCCCAGCAGACCATGGGGATGAGCACCATGAAGGGCAGGGGTTGACGCCCGTAGAGCAGGGTCAGCGCCGCCAGCGGTGCGGTGATGCCCAGCGCATGCGTGCTGATTTTCCAGTAGCGGGTAATGTACTGCACGATCAGCGTCGAGGCGAGATATCCAAGCATCGCGGCGATCATTAAACGGGGCGCTCCCATGAGCCAGAGCGCTAGGGCACCGAGCCCGTCGAAGATCACGAACGCGCTAAAGACCAGCTCGCGCTCTTCGCGCGACGACATCTCCAGATCGGAGATGCGGTCGGTTGCGTAGAGCCAGAAGACATACAGCATCGGCCCGATCGAGGTGAAGAAGGTCGAGACGAAGAGCAGCCGCCAGAACTCCAGCTCGTTGTGGGCGCCGATGTGAGCCAGAATCACGAAGAAGGCGAGCGCCGTCAAAAACGGGTTGAAACAGGTCGACAGTATCCGCGCCAAGTCTCGCCACACGCGGCGATTCTTGATCGGAACGACCGTGCGGAGCGGCTCGGAGAGCCTCTCTGACTCGGGCACCTTTCCCTCTGCTCCAGCAGGCGCGTCGGCCCCTGCGGTCGTAAAAGGATGCCGCCAATGAACCCCCTGTTACTAGCAGCGGCGGCGAAAACTACGGTCGTACCAACGGCTGTGGCGTCTGCCGTCCCCAAAGGTGCCGTCCCGCAAGGCGTGCCCACGACCCTTCCCGCCGCGCCGCCGGCGCCAATGCCGGTGACGTGGTTTCAAATCCACGTGCCGTGGCTTACGCACGGTCTCGCCGGGCTATTCATCATATGCGCGGTCTTGCTAATCGTGCTGCTCGCCCTGCAGACCACGAAACAAGAGGGGCTCACCGGATCGATCGGCGGTCGCGTCGAGGGTGCCTATCGCGGGCGACTCGGCGCCGAGGAGCAGCTCAAACGCTTGACCGGCATCGTCGCGGTCTGCTTCGTCGTGTTCGGCCTCGCCGTTTCGTTGACGGGAATCTAACTCTCTAAACCGGTGGCGCTGCTCGACGTCGTCAACCTGCGGACCACCTTCAGAACTGAAGACGGTCCCGTGACGGCGGTCAACGGCCTCTCGTTTTCGCTTAACGCCGGTGAGACGCTCGGCATCGTCGGCGAATCGGGCTCCGGCAAATCGGTCACCGCGCTCTCCATCATGCGTTTGCTGGCGGGCAACGCCGCCGTCACCTGCGATCGCCTCGAACTCCTGGGCGAGAATCTGCCCGACAAGAGCGAGGCCGAGATGCGAAAGATTCGCGGCTATAAGGTCGCGATGATCTTCCAAGATCCAATGACTTCGCTCAATCCGGTGCTTACCATCGGCGAGCAAATCGCCGAGGCGGTGCGGCTGCACCTGAACCTGGGAAAACGCGAGGCACGCGACCGCGCCGTCGAGATGCTCGAGAAAGTGCGCATTCCGCGACCGGAAAAGCGCCTCGGCGACTATCCCCATCAGTTTTCCGGCGGCATGCGCCAGCGCGTGATGATCGCTATGGCGTTGTCGTGTAATCCGCAGCTTTTGATCGCCGACGAGCCGACGACGGCGCTGGACGTTACCATCCAAGCGCAGGTGCTCGAGCTCATGAACGAGCTGCAGCAGGAGACCGGCGCGGCAATCATTCTGATCACCCACGACCTCGGCGTCGTCGCCGAGTTCTGCAAGAACGTCCTGGTGATGTACGGCGGCAACATGGTCGAGTACGGCAACGCCGACCAGATCTTCAGCCAGCCGCGGATGCCCTACACGCAGGGGCTGCTGGCGTCGCTCCCGCGTCTCGACGATAGCGAGCACCGCCGGCTCGAGCCGATTGCCGGCCAGCCGCCCAATCTGCTGAGGCTGCCGCCGGGCTGCGCGTTTGCGCCGCGATGCGCCTATCGCATGCCGATCTGCGCCGAACCCGTTCCCATTTATGAGTTTGGCGAAGGTCACGTGGCGCGCTGCTGGCTCTACGACGAGCGGGCTCGCGATCAGCGGCCGGCGCAGACGCAAGCGCTGCCGATCGTGCCCACCCGATGAACGATCGCGTCCTCGTCGAGGTCAAAGATCTTTACAAATATTTTCCCATTCACGCCGGCCTGACGTCGCGTCACGTCGCCGACGTCCGCGCCGTAGACGGCGTCAGCTTTACGATCGCGCCGGGCGAAACGCTCGGCCTCGTCGGCGAGTCGGGCTCGGGTAAGACGACCGTCGGCCGGCTTCTCTTGCACCTGCTCATCCCCACCAAAGGCGAGATCTTCTTCGAAGCTCGCGACGTGCTGAAGATGGGCCGCAGCGAAATCCGGCGGCTGCGCAGCTCGATGCAGATCATTTTCCAGGACCCCTTTGCCTCGCTCAATCCGCGAATGAGCGTCGGAGATATCGTCGCCGAGCCGCTGCGCATCCACGGTCTTGCCTCCGGCAAAGGCGTCGACGCGCGCGTTCGGGAGTTGCTGGGACTGGTCGGCCTGCGGCCGTACCACGCCAATCGCTTCCCGCATGAGTTTTCCGGCGGCCAGCGCCAGCGCATCGGCGTCGCCCGCGCCCTGGCCGTGCATCCCAAGTTCATCGTCTGCGACGAGCCGGTCTCCGCTCTCGACGTCTCGATTCAAGCCCAGGTCATCAACCTGCTGGAAGATCTTCAGGCGCAGTTCAACCTGACGTACCTTTTTATCGCGCACGACCTCTCGGTCGTCCGCCATATCGCCAATCGCGTCGCCGTGATGTACGTCGGTAAGATCATCGAACTTGCCGAGCGCGACGAGCTCTACCAGAACCCGCTCCACCCCTACACTCAAGCGCTGCTTTCAGCCGTGCCGATACCCGATCCGGCGGTGGAGAAACGGCGCAAGCGCATCGTGCTGACGGGCGATATCCCGTCGCCGGTCAATCCGCCGCCCGGATGCCGTTTTCACACGCGCTGCCCGGTCGCGTTCGATCGCTGCAAGATCGAAGAACCGCCGCTCAAAGAGTACTCACCGGGACATTTTGCCGCGTGCCACTGGGTCGAAGAGCACGGCGGCCAAGCCCCAGCACTGGTCTAGAAAAAGTAGAACGGGCGCCCGCATTGCGAACGCCCGCTCACTTCCCAAGCCTACTCGCAGGCTACTTTTTCTTGCGCCGCACCTTTCTGCGCACGGCCTTACGGACGGCCTTTTTGCGAACGGCCTTGCGCGCGACTTTGCGGCGCACGACCTTGCGGGCCACCTTGCGGCGGGCTTTCTTGCGCACCGCCTTGCGGGCTACTTTCCGACGGACGGCCTTGCGGGCCACTTTCCGGCGAACGGCCTTACGGGCTACTTTGCGGCGCACTTTCTTGCGGACGACTGCGCCCGCAACCTTACGGCGCACGGCCTTGCGGACGGCCTTCTTGCGGCGCACTTTCTTGCGCACCGCTTTGCGAACGACCGCAGCCGCGACGAGCTTTTTAGCCGCTGCTTTGCGACGCGGCTTTTTCTCTTCGGCTGCGCCGCCGTTCATCGTGGAATCGGAGTCCATTCATTCCTCCTCGTCCCCGGGGACGATTAGCGTTAATTGGACAAGCGCTTTGCGCGCTTTTGAGCGCATCATAGAGGATTTTGTTGAATGATGCAAATTCGCGCGCGTACGCACACGCTATGCGCTCACCCGAAAAGGGCAAAATTTGTCCCTGTCTTGACCCCGGCGGTATACTAAGCCCCGTGAAAAAGCCCCTGATAATCGTAGAGTCGCCCACGAAGGCACGGACGATCAAGAAGTTTTTGCCCGCGCGTTTCGTGGTGAAAGCATCGGTGGGGCACGTGCGCGACCTTCCCAAAAGTACGCTGGGCGTCGACGTCGAGCATGACTTTGCGCCGAGGTATTTGACGATCAAGGGGAAGGGCGACATCATTAAAGAACTGCGCGGCGCGGTCAAAGGCGCAACGGAAGTCTATCTCGCGACCGACCCGGATCGCGAAGGCGAGGCGATTGCCTGGCATCTGGCAGAGCTCCTGAAGCTGCCCCATCCCAAGCGCATCGAGCTTCACGAGATCACCAAAGATGCGGCGCTGGCGGCGCTTGCGGACTCGCACGACATCGACATGGACCGGGTCAACGCCCAACAAGCCCGGCGCATCCTCGATCGTAT
>CAZMPP010000085.1:0-9794 GCA_964568035.1 uncultured bacterium | reverse complement strand
AAGGGCGCCTCGCTGAGCGATCTGCACCCGCGCGACGAAGTCACCGTGCGCTACAACGTCGAGACCAACGAAGTCCGCGAGATTCTCGCCAGCCGCGCTGCGGTGAACGGAAGCCAGACCGGCAGCGCCAGCATCACCAGCGTGGATAGCGATGCGACGCGTCCCTTGCGCGCCGGCGACACGATTCACGTAACGTTGCGCGGAACGGCGGTCGGTGCGGCGACCTTCGACATCGGCTCGGACGTCGTCGATCAGGCAATGCACCCCGGCTCGCCCGGCGTCTACGCCGGCAGCTACACCATTCCGCGCGGTGCGAACTTCGAGGACGTCGCGCTCATTGGGCGCCTGACCGTGGGTAATACCGTCGCGCAGGCGCCGGCAGCGCAGACGGTCTCGGCCTCGAGCGTTCCGCCGGGGATCTCCGACTTCGCGCCGGACAACGGCGAAACGATCAACACCAACCGGCCTGCCGTATACGCCGCCTTTGCCTCCGACGCGGTAGCGGTCAATCCCGCCAGTGCGCTGCTGTGGATCGACGGTCGCGACGTAACGTCGCAGTGCGTGCGGACGGCACAGTTCATCCAGTATCTTCCATCTTACGCTTACCCGGAAGGCCCGGTTCACGTGACCGTGCGCGTCGCCGATCTCGCCGGCAATACGACTACGAAATCCTGGACGTTTAATATCCGGACGCATTGATGGCCGACTGTATTTTCTGCAAGATTGCCGCCGGCGAGGTGCCCGCCAAAATCGTTTACCGCGACGACAACGTCGTGGCGATCGAAGATCTCAATCCGCAAGCGCCGGCGCATCTGCTGGTAATTCCGCGCGAGCATTTTCCCACGGTTGTCGAATCAATCGACGATGGCGGAGAGGCACTCACCGCAGCCGTGTTCTCGGTAGCGGCTCGCTTGGGTCGCGAGCACGGCGGCGCAGGCGGCTTTCGTCTGGTCGTCAACACCGGTCCCGACGGCGGCCAGACCGTCGGCCACGTGCACGTCCACGTGCTCGCGGGTCGCCCGATGGCATGGCCCCCCGGATGATTTGACGCTACCCGGGGCGTGTGCTAGGCTACTGCAAGAGGCCCTTCGGGGCCTAATTTTTCGTGCTCGGAACGATTATGCCGGCACGCCGAAAGGGGGGTTGTTATTTAATGGAAGTTCGTATCGCACCGGGCGAGACGATCGAGAGCGCGTTGCGCCGTTTTAAAAAGGCCACCCAGAAGGCGGGGATTCTTGCCGAAGCGCGCAAGCACGAGCACTACGAAAAGCCGAGCGTTCGCCGCAAAAAGAAGTCTGCCGCTGCGCGCAAGCGCCGCGCGTAACGCGCACTCGTAAATCGTGGGAGCGCTCAAAGACCGGATCGCCTCGGATCTCAAGGACGCGATGCGAGCGCGCGACCAGTTGCGTTTAGATACGCTGCGGTCGGCGCTCTCTGGCTTTATCTATAAGCGCACCGAAGGCGGCCGAGAGCTCTCTGACGCCGACGAGCTCGACGTCGTGCGACGTCTAGTGAAACAGCGCGGCGACTCGCTCACCGAGTTCGAACGCGCAGGCCGCACCGATCTCGCCGACAAGGAACGTACCGAGCGCGAGATTCTTGTCGCCTACCTGCCGCCGCAGCGTTCCGAAGCCGAAGTGCGCGAGATCGTTCAGAGCGTCCTCGCCGAGCTTCCCGCCGAATCGCGCAATGCCGGCGCCGTAATGAAGGTCGTCATGCCCCAACTCAAGGGCCAAGCCGACGGCAACCTAGTCCGCCAAATCGTCACCGACCTACTCGCATCCTGAACGCGGACACGCCAACCCGGATGCCGGGAGCGGCCACGGTGTTTTACCCGGCCAAGCGACGTAACTTCCCAGCCTAAGCCCAGGTAGCACAGGGCATGAACGCAATGCGGGTCCGAGCGTGGGTTTCGGCCACGCTTTTACTCTTTGGAATGGCCGGAATGGTCGCCGCCGCAGCGCCGGCGGGGGCTCCGGTGGTCGTTGTTCCGATTACCGGAACCGTGGACGACGGTATGGCGCACCTCGTCGAGCGGTCCGTGGACGAGGCTAACCAGCAACATGCACGGGCGGTCGTGCTCGACGTCAACAGCCCTGGCGGCCTGGTGGACGCGGCGTTCCGAATTCGCGACGCCGTCTTTTCAGCTCAGGAACCGGTGGTCGCGTACGTCGGCGAGCGCGCCTACTCGGCCGCAGCGCTGATTGCGCTGTCGGCCAATCGCATCGTGCTGGGGCCGGGGGCCTCGATCGGGGCAGCCGAGCCGGTTCAGGCAGGCGGCACCGTGCCCGCGAGCGAGAAGGTAATCTCCGCCCTGCGCGCCGAGTTCGAATCTACCGCGCAGCGCAATCATCGTAACGCACAGATCGCCGGCGCGATGGTTGATAAAAATGTCGATCTCCCCGAATATAAGCGTAGTGGTGCCATCCTCACGCTCAACACCAGCGACGCGCTGCGCACCGGAATAGCCGATTCCACGGCTCCGACGCTCGACGCGGCACTCGCGCAGCTCAAGCTCTCCGACGCCCCGCGCGTCACCGAAACCTACAGTTGGGGCGAGCAGTTGGCGCGATTTGCCACTAATCCGATCGTGAGCGGATTGCTGCTGACGCTAGGTATGCTCGGACTCTTGATCGAGATGCAGACGCTCCACGGAATCGCCGGTTTAGTCGGCGTCGGTGCGCTAGCGCTCTTTTTCGGCTCGCATATTTACTCCGGATTCTCCAACGGCTTCGTCGCCGTGCTGGCGATCCTCGGCCTCTTTGGAATCTTGTGGGAGCTGCACGTCGTCCCCGGTCATGGGGTGCCGGGAGTCTTGGGGGTTTGCGCGCTTGTGGTAGCGGCATTGCTCGCTTTTGGACTGCCGTTCTTGCTCATTGGAATCGAGACGCTGGCAACGGCGATCGTCTTAACCGTTATCGGCTTTTCACTCGTCGTGCGTGCCGTGCCGCAAAATGCGTGGGCGCAGCGCCTCGCACTTTCCGCCACGCAAGGGCCGGATTATGTGGCCAGCAGCGACTTTCGTGGCCTGCGCGGCCGCGCCGGAACGGCCGCCACCTATCTGCGTCCGGCCGGCATCGCTTCGATCGACGGACGTCGAGTCGACGTCCTGACCGCCGGCGAGTTTATCGCTCAAGGGACTCCCATTAAGGTCGTGCGCGTGGAAGGTGTACGCGTCTTTGTCGAACCCATTCTCGGAGAGGAGAAATAATGGCTATCGGTAGTGAGGTCGGCGCTATCGTCGTCCTCCTCATTCTGGTTATTGCGTTCTTTGCGTTTCTCTATTACTTCCCGATCGGTCTGTGGATCCGCACCATTGCGGCCGGCGTGCCGCTGGGGATCATTGCGCTGGTGCGCATGCGCCTCATCGGCATCCCGCCCAGCGTCATCGTCACTAACTACGTCCGTGCCCGCAAGGCCGGCCTCAATCTTACCGTCGATCAGATGCAGTCGCACTATCTCGCCGGCGGCAACGTCGAGAACGTCACGCTGGCCATGATCGCCGCGCAGCGCGCGGAGATTCCGCTGGAATGGCAGCGTGCGGCAGCCATTGACCTCGCTGGGCGCAACGTGCTCGAAGCGCTTCAGACGTCGGTGAATCCCAAGGTGATCGAGACCCCCATCTTCCAGGGCGTCGCGCAGAACGGTATTCAGCTCAACGTGAAAGCGCGAATCACGGTCCGCAGCAATCTCGACCGCTACGTCGGCGGCGCCGGCGAACCGACCATCATCGCGCGCGTCGGCGAAGGCGTCGTCTCTGCCGTCGGCGCGGCCATCGACCACAAGGAAGTCCTCGAGTATCCCGACCGCATCAGCAAAGCGGTGCTGGCGAAGGGGCTCGATGCGGGAACCGCGTTTGAGATAGTTTCCATCGATATCGCCGACGTTGACGTCGGCAAGAACATCGGTGCCGAGCTCCAGACAAGCCAAGCCGAAGCCGACCGGCGCATCGCGCAAGCCAAGGCCGCCGAACGGCAGTACGCAGCACTCGCCGCCGAACAAGAGCAGAAGGCCGAAACACAGGCCATGCGCGCCAAGGTCGTCGAGGCCGAAGCTACCATCCCGCAGGCGATCGCCCAGGCGTTTCGCAGTGGTAATCTCGGCGTCATGGATTATTATCGCTTGAAGAACGTTCAGGCCGACACCGAGATGCGCTCTTCGATCGGCGCCTCGACTGAGGCACCGAACGAGGGCCAACCGCCGCCCATCCCGGGCACAAAGTAGCTCGGAGCGATGCACGAAGTCGGGCTGATTGTCTGGGTCGTGCTGCTGGTCGTCGGCGTCACCAGCAGCATCGCCTCCAGCATCCGCAAGGCCTCGGCGGCCCAACAGCGTCCCGGACCCGGCCCCGGTCCCGTCACGCCGCCGCCGCGCCAGTCGACCGTCAAGGAGCTCGTTGCGGCCCTTCAGGCCCAGGCACAAGCCCAGGCCCAGGCGGCGCAGCCTCAAGCCCGCCAGGCGCCCGCTCCGCGGCCGGCCCCGCCGCCGGCTAAGGCTGCGGCGGCCCGCGCCGCACCACCCGACCAGCTGCCATGGCCGGTGGCGCCGGTGCCCCGGTCGTCGGCGCACCGGCTCTTTGCCGGCCGGGGGGATGCCGTCCGCGGAATAATCGCCGCCGAGATTCTGGGAAGCCCTCGCGGCTTGCGCGACGAACCGTTCTGGCGTTGACCGCCCAACGCTCGATCGACCTACACGACTTATCGGATCGCGTTCGCCTCTTCGGAGAATACGATCGCAATCTCTCGGCCATCGAGTCGTCGCTCGACGTCGCCGTCCATGCTGACGGCGACCGTTTGTTATTGGCCGGTGACGATGCCGCCGTGCAACGCGCCGAAGGCGTTGTGCGGCGCGTGCTCGAGGCTGCCGTTGGCGGCGCGCACATAACGCCCGACGACGTCGCACTGGCGGTCTCCGACGCGCAGGGACAGCCCGAGCGAGAGGCGCTCCCCAGCACGCTGTTGCGTACGCATCGCGGTCGCGAGGTTCGCCCGCGAACCGCCGGGCAGCGAGAGTTCGTACAAGCCATCGAAAAGTCAACGCTTACCATCGGCATCGGTCCCGCCGGTACCGGAAAAACCTATCTCGCGATCGTGATGGCGGTGCGCGCCCTCAAGCGGCGCGAAGCGACGCGGGTAATTCTCTCGCGCCCGGCGGTTGAAGCCGGCGAGCGGCTCGGCTTTCTTCCAGGCGATTTGCGGGAAAAAGTCGATCCGTATATGCGCCCTCTCTTCGACGCCCTCGGGGATTTGCTGGACGACACGGTCGTCAATAGATACTTGGAACGGGGTACCCTTGAGGTAGCGCCGTTGGCCTACATGCGCGGCCGGACGCTCTCCGATGCGTTCGTAATCCTCGATGAAGCACAAAATGCGACCGACGACCAGCTCAAAATGTTTTTGACGCGCTTGGGCAGCGGCTCCAAGATGGTCGTCACCGGCGACGTAACGCAAATCGACCTTCCAGGCGGCCAACGAAGCGGATTGCGCGCCGCCGCGACACGGCTCGCATCCATTGACGAGATCGGTATCGTCGAACTCACCGAGGTGGACGTCGTTCGTCATCCGCTGGTCGCCAAGATCGTGCGGGCCTACTCATGATCTATTACCGTAACGACGTGCGGCGCAGCGGCGTCAACGGACGCGCTCTGGTGGCAACGGCGCGGCGGCTGCTCTCGGCGTTGGGCGAACCGCCCGAATCGGCGCTTTCGCTATCGCTGGTCGACGATGCAGCGATCCGTTCGCTCAACCGGCAGTACCGCGGCAAAGATAAACCGACCGACGTGCTGAGCTTCGCGCTCGACGGCGAGCCCGGCGAACCAGAACGCATGCTGGGCGACGTGGTGATATCGGTCGACACGGCGCGGCGCCAAGCGGCCGGATACGACGCGCCGATCCAGCGTGAGATCTACCGGCTGCTAATCCACGGGCTGCTCCATCTCAAGGGACACGATCACCTCGAGCGCGCGGAACGGCAGATCATGGAACGCGAAGAACGGCGCCTCGCCGAAACCATCGCGCTGCCCTGGCCGTACTAATGCACCATCCCCTTCACAACCCGCTTCATTCCCCCGGCGAGGAACGCGGCAAAAAAGAACCGCACTATCTGCCGATCGACCGCAGCCGCATGATGCGATCCTTCCACCACGCCTTCGAAGGTATCATCTATGCCACGCGCACGCAGCCCAACATGCGAGTGCATTTTCTTATCGCGCTGCTGGTGCTGCTGGCGACGCTGGTGCTGCGGCTCGATCGTCTCTACGTCGTCGCCACCATTACGCTCATTGCTTTGGTGCTGAGCCTGGAGTTAATGAACACCGCGATTGAGTCGATCGTCGACTTGCTCACCGTCGTCCACCATCCGTTGGCTAAAAGCGCGAAAGACGCGGCCGCCGGTGCGGTGCTCATTGCCGCGGTCGGCTCGGCGCTGGCCGCGTACCTAATTTTCTATCAGGGACTGATGAGCGGCGGGTCGCGAGTCTTTGCCGCCGTACAGGCGGTTCCGGCCAACGTTGCGTTGATCGTGCTCGCGGTAGCGGCGATCGCAACGATCTTTGCAAAAGCCTGGGTCGGCCGCGGTTCGGCGCTGCAAGGCGGCGCCGTCTCGGGTCACGCCGCGCTCGCGTTTGCGGTGGCGACGGTTCTGGCCCTCTTCTATCAGAAGCCGCTCGCCGCAATTCTCGCGTACTTCGTCGCGTTCTTGGTGGCGCAGAGTCGCGTCGAGGCGCGGATACACCGCCCCTTCGAGGTTTTTTGGGGAGCCGTGCTCGGCACGCTTGCTGCTCTAGCCATCTACCTGCTGGTGCGGCCTCACGTTATGTTATAATGGCGCCGATTTGAACAGCGACCCCGCTCGAAGTACCCCCGAAGGCCTGACGGGTCAAGTCATCGCGCTCGTCGTGCTCGTCCTCCTGGCGGCCTTCTTCGCGGCGTGCGAGGCAGCGCTCGTTTCAATCTCGCGCTTGCGCGCGCGGGCCCTGGCCGAGCGCCGCATTCACGGCTCGCGCCGGCTCCAATCGCTCGTGGATGAGAAGAGCCGTTTCCTCACCACCGTGCTCGTCGGAAACACCATCGTTTTGCTGGTGGCGGATTCGCTGGCCACCTACATCGCGATCTCGTTGCAGGTGCCCTCCGGCGCCGTGCTCTCGACGGTCGTGATGACGGTGATCTTTTTGTTGTTCGGCGAGATCATTCCGAAGACGGTGGCCACCGGCGATTCCGAGCGCTGGGCGTTGCGTCTGGCCGGCCCGATCTATTACGTCGCCGTGGCCCTTACGCCGATCACCCGCAGCTTCGAGGTCGTCACCAACGGCATCTTACGGGCTTTCGGCATTCGCCACGTGCATCGCATGAACGTTACCGAAGAGGATATCCGCGCGCTGGTCAATGTCGGCGCCGAACAGCGCGTCATCGAAGAGCAGGAGCGCGAGCTCATCCACTCGGTGATGGAGTTCGCCGACACGATCGTCCGCGAGGTGATGAAGCCGCGACCCGAGATGGTGGCGGTTTCGATCGACGATGCGCCGAGGCGCGTTCTCGACGTCGTTATCGCCGAGGGCTACTCGAAGCTCCCCGTCTATCAGGAATCCAAGGACGACATCGTCGGCGTCATCCACGACCGCGAGTTGCTCATCGCGCTCTCCAACGGGTCGCTGGCGCACGCCACCGTCCGGTCGCTGATGCGCCCGGCCGTGCACGTTCCGGAGACGAAGAAGATCGCCGACTTGCTGCGCGAGATGCAGCGCGATAAATTCTCGCTGGCTATCGTCGTCGACGAGTACGGCGGCACCGCCGGCTTGGTAACGATGGAAGATTTACTCGAAGAAATCGTCGGCGAGATTCGCGACGAGCACGACGTGGACGAACAAGAACCAATAGCAGTCGTCTCCGACGTCGAGGCCGTGGTCGAAGCCGGCACCAACATCGAGGATGTCAACGCCAAGCTGGGCACGACGCTGCCCACCGAAGACTTTGAAACGATCGGCGGCTACACCGTTGGGCTTTTCGGACGCCTTCCCAACGAAGGCGAAGAGATTGACGCCGACGACCATACTCGTCTGCGCGTCGAACGTACGCGCGGCCGGCGGATTCTGGCCGTGCGCGTCTATAACAACGGCACGCCGCAAACCGAGCCGGAGGAGACCGAGGATCCCGACACCGCCGCGCGCTTATAAGACGCAGGGCGTCGTGCTGCGCGCGCGTCCGCTCGGCGAGGCCGATCGAATCGTTACGCTCTTCACGCTCGACCGCGGCAAGGTCGATGCCGTCGCAAAGGGCGTGCGCCGGGCGCGCAGCCACTTCGCGGGCCGGCTCGAGTTCGCCAACGAGTGCGAGCTGCTGATGCATCGGGGCCGCTCGCTCGACGTCATCGTTTCGGCCGAGATCTCGCGCGCGCCGTGGGAGCGCATGGTCGAACCCGAGCGCTATGCCGTCGCCTCGCTGGTTGCCGAGCTCGTCGACGCCTTTTGCGAGCCGGAGATGGCGCTCGCCGACGTCTACGAACTCCTTACCGGCGCGCTCGAGGCGATCGCGCGTTCGAACGCGCCGCGCGCGCTGCTGCCCCGCTTTTCCCTGCGATTGCTCGAAATGCTCGGCATTGGGCCGCCGCTCTTCGACTGCGTTCGCTGCGGCGCGCCGCTGCGCGAGACGCCGGTCTGGCTCGACGCCGAAAGCGGCGGCGTGATCGATCGCGGCTGTCGCGAGCGCTGGCGCGATCTGCCCGAACTCGAAAGCGGCGATCTCGAGAATCTGCGCGCGCTGGCCCGCCCGCGCAACGATGGTGCCGCGCTTCACGCCACGCCGGCTGCGGCCAAGGCGGCGGAAGAGCTCGTCGCGCACCATTTGGGACGGCGGCCCAAGGCGTCGGCGCACCTCGACAGCCTGGGAGCCTAGCACCGCGATGATCATGGCGCTCGACGTCGGCAGCAAGCGCATCGGGATTGCCGTCGCCGATCCCAGCGAGAGTTTTGCGCTTCCGGTCGGGACGGTGCAGCGCAGCAACAAACGTAACGACTTCGTGCAGCTCCGCGAATATTTCGATTCCTACGGCGTTGACGAGCTCGTCGTCGGCGATCCGCTGACGCTGCGCGGCGAGCGCGGCGTTGCGGCCCAGGCCATGGACGGCTTCGTCGAGGAACTTCGCGCGATCTTTACCGGAACGATCCATCGTTTCGACGAGCGTCTCACGACGGCGCAGGCAACCAAAACGCTCGTAGCGGCCGACGTCAGCCGTCGCAAACGGCGCGACGTCGTCGATAAAATGGCTGCCGCGCTGATCCTGGAATCGTTTCTGGCGCGGCGCCGCCACGGCACCCTTTCGTGAGCCGCTTTTGGCGCAGCACGACCATCGCGTTAGGTATCGCGGTGCTGCTGGCAGCCGGCGGATGCGGCTTGCTCTTTTACCTGATCTACGGCGACCGGTCGCACCCAGCGCAGGGGGCGCACGTCGTTATTGCGCGCGGCTCGACCTTCGACGAAATCGCGCGACAACTGGCCGAAACCGGCATCATCGGCAACGTTTGGACCTTCCGGGCGTTGGCGCGAATGCGGGGACAGGATGTGGCCGTGCGCGCCGGAGAGTACCGGTTCGATCCGAAGCGCACGCAGAATGAAGTTCTGCAGGCGCTGGTCACCGGTGGCGCGCAGGTCGCAACGTGGGTAACGGTTCCCGAAGGGTTCACCGCGGCGCAGATTGCCGATCGCCTGCACGCCGAAGGTATCGGCGATGCCGCTCGGTTTGCGCGTGAGTTTCTCGGACGCAGCATCGTCGTCGACGGCACGCGCACCAAGAACCTCGAG
>CAZMPP010000084.1:0-9802 GCA_964568035.1 uncultured bacterium | reverse complement strand
GGGAAAAGACGCATCCACAGGGACGCGACGACCAGCGTTCCGATGCCGCCGAGCGGGCCTGAATCGCCGCCCGCATCCTGCAGCGCGCTGTTGATCGAGCGGGACATCGAGTTCAGGTTCTTGACGATCGCTTCGATGCGCGAACCACGCTTGATGTTGATGCGGCTGAGATCCGGGACCTCATACTGCAGCGTCTCCAGCCGGCTCTGCACGGCCTTGACCTGATCCTTGCCCTGCGCCGCGCGGGCAGCAATCTCGGTGGCGTCCTGGGCCTGCGCGGTCTGCGCGGCGACGATGGCGGCTTGCAGTTTGGGCAGATTCGGTTTGGTAAGCGTGACTTGCTGGGCTTCCATCTGACGCAACGCGGTAAGGCGGGCGTTAGCGGTGGCGCGGGTTGCCGCCGAACCGTTCTGCGACGCCTCCGCCAGCGTCTGCTCGCTCTTATTCGGCAGTCCCAATGCCAGCTCGGCCTCGCCGAGATCGAGCAGCGCTTCGGCGCTATGCGGGTCGCTGCTCAACACCTGATCCAGGCGCAGTCGCGCGAAATCGTAGCGAGCACGCTCTTCGTCGCCCGAGGCCTGGACGAGCTTCTGCGCCGGCGTCACCAGCGTCGGGTCGAGCTCCGGATAGCCCATCAGGTGCGCGACGCGGTTCTGCGGATCGGGATGGTCTTGGAGGTACTTGCTGACGGCGTCGCTGTGTTCGTTCTGCAGCACGGCAAGGTGCGCCATCATCGTTACCATCGACTCCGGGTCGTAGCCGGCGCGCGACATCAGCTGCAGCCCGTAGCGGTCGGCCTGGAGCTCGTCGTCACGCGAGACCTTCGCCATCAGTCCCGCTTCGGCCAGCCCGCCGAACTCGTAGATGATCGGCGAGAAAATCGATGCAATCCCGAACAGGATGTTAAGGATCTCTGCCTTCGAGTTGGTGGTGATCACGTGGCGGCGTTCGATGTGACCGGTTTCGTGGCCGATGACGCTCGCTAGCTCGTCGTCCGACTGAACGAAATCGATCAAACCTTCATAGACGTAGACGAAACCACCCATCGTCGCGAATGAGTTGATTTGACTGTCTTTGATAATCTTGACCGAATAGGGGACGTCTTTACGCGCGACCTGATTCCAAAGGTTCCCCGCGATGCCCTGGACGTAGGCGTTGAGCAGCGGATCGGTTTCGATTACGCTGCTGGCGACGATCTGCTGATCCTCTTGTTGCCCGAGCTGAATTTCGGCCGCGGTCGACATTGCCGATGTGGGCGCCGGACTGGCGCCGAAGAGCAGCGAGACGATGACAAAGAGTGGAATGACGCGGCGCAACATGCGGTTTAGTTCCCCTGTGTATTATATGTGGACAACGCCAAGAAGTTGCGAGTCGTGTGTGGATGGTAAAGGATATTAGATGAATACTTCGAGCAAAGCCTAGCGTGACACTCTTACGGGGCAGACGTGAAGGCCTCGAGCTTGCCTTTGCTGGGCGTGAGCTGAGAGGGGCACTCGACGAGCTCGAGGCTCGCCTTACCGAACGGCCGAGCTTTTACCGTGGGGCCGCGGCCGTTGCCAACTTTGGAGCCGGCCTGCCGCAGCCCGAGGACCTGGCGCGCCTGCGCACGCTCCTCGCCGAAGCGGGAATCCAACTGCGGGCGTTGCGCGGGCGGCACGAGGAGCTGGAAGCGATCGCGCAACGGGAAGGTTTGGAGTTCGAAGCGCCGCCGCCGGGCGAAGAACTGGCGCAGCGCCGCGCGCTTCGCAGCGACGGCGATACCACGCTTTCCGACGCAGCGCGCTCGCTGGTCGCCGACTTCGCCGGCGCGCGCGGCGATATCGCCCAACGCCGCCGCCGCGGCGAAGCTAGCGTACCGCGCTTGCCCGAGTCGCCTCGCAAGCGCAGCGCGCCCCCGCCGTTACACGCGGTCGAAGCAGCGCCGACGACGCTCTACCACGCAGCCACGCTGCGCGGCGGCCAGGTGCTTCATCACACCGGGAACATCGTCGTCGTCGGCGACGTCAATCCCGGCGCGGAGCTCGTTGCCACCGGCGACATTCTCGTCTTCGGCCGATTGGCCGGCATCGCGCACGCCGGCGCGGGCGGCGACGAGAACGCTCGCATCTACGCGCTCGAACTGACGGCGACGCAGTTGCGCATCGCGGCATTCATCGGTGCAGAAGAGAGCGGCGTCCGGCGCGGCCGCGCGAAGCCCGAAGCGGCCGTCACACAAGGGGGGCGTATCGTCATTCTTCCACTCGAGCGACTCGGCGACGTCGCGCAAGCCGGAGCGCCGACGGCATGAGCGGGCGTCGCATCGTCATCACGTCGGGCAAAGGCGGTGTCGGTAAGACGACCACGACCGCGAACCTCGGCGCCGCGCTGGCCAAACGCGGAAAGAGCGTCATTCTCATCGACGCCGATATTGGCTTGCGCAATCTCGATCTGGTTTTAGGTCTCGAGAAGCGCATCGTCTTCGATCTCGTCGAGGTCGCCGAAGGACGCTGCCAGCTGCGTCAGGCGCTGATTAAAGACAAACGTTTTGATTCGCTGTCGATTCTGCCGGCCGCGCAGACGCGCGAGAAAGAGGCGATCACGCCGCAGCAGTTTGCGGCGATCGCCGAAAACGCCGCCGAAACGGCCGATTACGTTTTGATCGATTCTCCGGCCGGCATCGAGACCGGTTTTCGAAACGCGGTTGCCGGGGCGGTCGAGGCGATCGTGGTCACCACGCCCGAGGTCAGCGCGATCCGCGACGCAGATCGTGTCGTCGGCAAGATCGCTGCAGAAGGCAAGCCGATTCGGTTGATCGTCAACCGGCTGCGCCCCGAAATGGTGCGCAGCGGAGACATGCTCTCGGTTGAGGACGTCTGCGAAGTGCTCTCGATCGAGCTGCTGGGCATCGTGCCCGACGACGAGGAGATTATCGACACGACCAACCGCGGCGAACCGATCGTCCTCAACGACGCGAATCGTTTACGGGTGATTTACGACAAGATCGCGCGCCGCCTCGAAGGCGAGCTCGTGCCATTCACGTCCTTCGACGGACAGGGTCTCTTGGGGCGCCTCATCGGCGCATTGAAAGCGGGGTAACGCGTGCATCAAGTGCAGTCCGTTCCAGCCGAGCCCGCGCCCAGCGCGCCGGCCGCCAAACTAGGACGCGCCATCGTCTTGACTTCAGGGAAGGGCGGCGTCGGCAAAACGACGACGACCGCCAACCTCGGAACGGCGCTGGCCGCCCGCGGGGCGCGCGTCGTTCTGGTCGATGCCGACATCGGTCTGCGCAATCTCGACATCGTGCTCGGACTCGAGAGTCGCGTCAAGCACCACCTGCTCGACGTGCTCGAAGAGCGTGCCGGCGTCGACGACGCGCTCGTCTCCGACAAGCATAGCGAAAATCTCTTCTTGCTCGCGGCGGCGCAGTCGCGCGAAAAGGATGAGGTCGAAACGGAGAAGATGCAGGCGCTGATCGCCGCGCTCCGAGAGCGCTTCGACTACGTGCTGATCGACTGTCCGGCGGGCATCGAACTCGGATTTCGCAACGCCGTCGCCGGCGCCGACGAAGCGATCGTGATCTGCACTCCGGAAGTCTCGGCCGTGCGCGACGTCGACCGCGTCGTAGGCTTGCTCGGCAATCGTTTTCGTCCGCAACTCATCGTCAATCGGCTGCGTCCGGCAATGGTGCGAAAGGGGAAGATGCTCTCGGTCGAGGACGTCAACGCGATTCTGCGCCTGCCGCTGCTCGGCGTCATCGTCGACGAGCCGCAGATTATCGTAACGACCAATCGCGGCGAACCGCTCGCCTTGCAGAGAGAGTCGTCCACGGGCGCTGCATACCATGCCATTGCCGCGCGCGTCGCCGGTGAAGACGTGCCCGCGCCGATGCCGCCCGTCGCGAAGAGCTCGATCCTCGAACGGCTCGGCTCGATCTTTGGAGGTAAGCGGGCGTGATCGAGTTTCTCAAGCGCCTCTTCGGTCAGCCCAGTTCGAGCGCGACCGCGAAGGAGCGCCTCCGTTTGGTCCTGATGACCGATCATCTCGAACTCGCGCCGGAGATGATCGAGAAGATGAAACACGATCTGGTCGACGTGATCTCGCGTTTCGTCGAAGTCGATCGCGAACGAATCGAAGTTAGCTTCGAACGCCAGGACCGCACGCTGGCGATGCTAGCCAACATCCCCATCGTCGCGGTGAACAGGCCTAACGGTACCGGCACCAACGGCAACGGCACGGCGACCACGGGCGCCGTCAAAGAGGAGCCCGCCGTCCCCGCAGCATCCACGCCCGGCGCCACGGCAGCCACGCCTCCGGTGCGCAAACGCCGGCGGAAGAAAAAGGCGCAGGCCAAGGCGGCAGCTCCGGCGGGCGCCGCGGCGCAGTAGCGCGTAAGCGCCCGGCATGGCGGCCCTCGCACTCGGCAGCGGCGCGAAGCGTTACCTGCGCAACTTCAACTGGCCCTTAGCATGCGCCGGCGTTGCAATCGCCGGGCTAGGGCTGGTCTGCATTCGCTCGGCCGGGCTTCACGCGCCGCAGCCGACGGGAGAGTTTTCCAAGCAGCTCCTCTACTTGATACTCGGTATCCCGGTCATGCTCGCGCTGTCGTTCGTCGACTATCGCAGCTGGCGGCGCTGGGCGCCGGCACTTTATATCGCCAACCTATTGCTGCTCGCGTTCATCCTGCGCGGCGGACATAGCGCCTTAGGCGCGCAACGATGGATTTCGCTGGGACCGCTGGGCACGTTTCAGCCATCGGAGCCGGCCAAGCTCGTGGTCGCGATCGCGCTGGCGACGGTGCTCTGCCGCGGCACCTACCAGAACCTTCAGGACATTTGGAAGCCGCTGCTCACGGCAGCCATACCAGCGTTGCTGATTCTCAAGCAGCCCGATCTCGGCACGACCTTGGCAGTCCTTGCGATCTTGAGCGTCGAACTTTTTTTCGCGTTGCCCAAACTCGGCGACTTCGGAATCTACGCCCTCGCGATGCTGGTTGCAGCGGCGGCGGCGATCGGAACCAACGCCGTGCTCAAACCCTTCCAGCGCGCGCGTCTCTTCGTCTTCCTTAATCCGAAGGCCGACCCGCAGGGTGCCGGCTATAATCTCGCGCAGTCGAAAATCGCCGTCGGTAACGGCGAGTGGCTCGGCCGCGGCCTCTATCACGGCACGCAGACACAGCTCAACTTCGTCCCCGAGCATTCGCGCGATTTTATTTTCACGGTGCTCGCCGAAGAGTGGGGCTTTGCCGGCGCGATGCTCTTGCTCTTCCTGTATGCTGCGGCACTCTATGGCGGAATCCGCACGATGCTCGTCGCCCGCGACCGCTTCGGCCTGCTGTTGGCGAGTGGGTTGGTCGGCATGCTCTTCTTTCACGTTCTCATCAACGTCGGCATGACGATCGGCATCATGCCGATTACCGGGATCCCGCTGCCGTTCATGTCGTACGGCGGCTCCGCGATGCTCACCGATTTCGCCGCCCTCGGAATCCTGCTCAACATTTACTCGCAGAGGGACCGCGACGTCTTAGGCAACGCTTGAGCCGCGTGCCGTAATAAGGAAGAGTGGCAGCTAGGCAGGTCTGCTCCCGGCGGCCCGGGAACCCCAAGCCCGGGCCGGAGAGGCTCCGTCGTTCGGACGGGGGCCGCCGCCCAGAGGTTTTCTTCTTTTAAAGTTTTTCCAAAGAGCGAGCCGAGGCGGCGCAAGAACGCCGCCCGCCTAGCGCACCCGTCGGGGGAAGCGCGGCGTGGAGGCAAGCTCGTTAGTTGAGGACAATTTGCCGAGCGAGATACTAATCTCGAGCGACCCGTGGGAAAATCGGGTCGCCATACTCGAGGACGGCGATTTAGCCGAACTCTACATCGAGCGCGAAGAGAAAGTCATCGGCTCGATCTACAAAGGGAAGGTGCAGAACGTGCTCCCGGGCATGGGAGCCGCCTTCGTCGACATCGGCCTCGGCCGGAACGCCTTCCTCTACGTCGACGACATCAACAAGCAGCCGCTTAATATCGGCGACGTCGAAATCACGCAAGGCCATAGCGGCTTTACGATCAGCGAGAAGGTCAAGCGGGGCGACGACGTGCTGGTGCAGATCGTCAAGGAGCCGCGCGGCCTCAAAGGGGCCCGCATCTCCACGAACATCTCGCTGCCGGGCCGTTATCTGATCCTGATGCCGACCGGCAAGTACTCGGGCGTCTCGCGAAAGATCGATTCGGCCGACGAGCGCAACCGGCTCAAGAGCGTGATGAAGCGGATCCGGCCCGAGGGAATGGCGACCGTCGTACGTACGGCAGCGGCCGGAGCGAGCGAGGCGGAGCTAATCGCCGACCTCGGCGTGCTGATTCGAATGTGGCACGGGATTCTGGAAACGTATAAGCGGGCTGCCTCGCCGTCGCTGCTTCACAAGGACATGAACCTGATCTACAAGGCGGCGCGCGATTTCATCACCGCCGACGTGGATCGCGTCTTGATCGACGACGAGGAAGAGTACCGCAAGGTTCGAGACTTCCTCCAGCTGCTGGGCCCGCAGTACATCGCCCGTATCGAATACTACAACTCCGGCCGTTCGCTCTTCGACGACTACAAGGTCAGCGAAGAACTGCAGAAGCTGATGCGGCCGAAGATCAACCTGCCGTCGGGGGCGTCGATCGTCATCGAGTCCACCGAAGCGCTCACCGTTATCGACGTTAACTCCGGCAAGTTTACCGGGGGGCGGAACCTCGAGGATACGATCCTCAAGACGAACATCGAAGCGGCCGAGGAAATTGCCCGGCAAGTCCGTTTGCGCGACATCGGCGGCATCATCGTCGTGGACTTTATCGACATGTCGTCGGAAGCTTCGCGCGAGCGTGTCGTCAAGGTAATGGAAGACAATCTGCGCCGCGACCGCACGCGCGCTACGATTCAATCCTTCTCCAATCTCGGGCTTCTCGAGTTTACGCGCAAACGCGTCGGAAAAGACCTTGGCGCGCAGCTGCGCGGCACCTGTCCGACGTGCATCGGTCTGGGAAGCGTAATGTCGCCGCAATCGGTGGCGATCGAAACCTTCCGTCGCATCCGCGGCGAGGCTGCCGGCGGCGCCCCCGGCGACGTCATCGTACATGTCGCTCCGACCGTTGCGATGCAGATGGAGTTCTGGTACGAAGAAGAGTGTAAGGAGTTGGCGCGCTCGATCGCTCATGCGATTCGCGTGCGCGTCGATCCAATGATTCACCCCGAAAAGGCGCGGATCGAATTCGTTACCAAGGAAAAGCCTCATGCGCTGCGAGTCGGTGACGAGCACGACGTCGATCTGTTGCCGGGCCGGCTTCCCAGTGCGTCGTCGGCAGCGGCGGTCATCGACGGGCGCATCGCCGAAGTCGAAAACGCCATCAACAATGCGGGGAATTTCGCGCGCATTCGCATCATCGACGTAGATGACGAGGACGACTACGTCCTTGCCGAACTGGTTACCGCCGGCGTCAAATCGCGGCGTAAACGCCACGGGCGGCGCGAAAAGCTTTCGGCTGCGGAGCAGACCCGGCAGCTGCGCGAGCTGGCCGAGGACGCGGCGCGCCAGTCGGCCTCACGTCCGCCGATCGGCATCTCGCCGGTTACCGAAGAAGAGGAAGCGGAAGACAAGGCGTTGAGCGCCGAGCGTAAGGGCGAGGCCCAGCCCGACGCCATCATTATTGCCGAGGGTGCGGTTCAGCACGGCGAGAGTGACGGCCGTCGCAAACGGCGCCGGCGGCGCCGCGGACGGAGCGGGAAAGAGCGAGCCGAGGAAACCGTGATAAACGTTGCCGCGCCGCCCCCTGCGGAAACCGCCGCCGTGGCCGGCGACGGCGCGAGTCAGCAACGACGCCGCCGGCGCCGCCGGCGCGGCCGGGGCGGCCGCGGTCAGCGTCCCGGAGCGGTGCCCGAGCGTAACATCTTCGAGGTCGGGCCAAACGGCGAGACCCATTCGACGGGCGTCACCGCGCCGCCCGAGCCTTCCCGGGCCATCGTTACCCGCAGCGCGACGCCGCCCGCCGTAGAGCCGCCGCCGCCGAGTCTATCGGCACCGGCGGAAGAGACGAAGCGCACCAAACCGGCGCGTCGCCGGCGCGCCGCACGCAGCGAAGCGGCCGGCGAACTCGAGGGCACGGCGAGTCCGATCGCGCTTCCTGCCGCCGAGCCCAAGCCGCGGCGGACGCGCAAGACCGAGGCGGCGGCAGCCGCTGACGTTCCGGTCGAGGCGAAGCCCAAGCGTACCCGCGTCTCGCGCACCGCCGCAGCGGCGACGGACGGAGAAACGAAAAAGCCGGCACGCAAACGCGCGACGGCTTCTCGGAAGAAATCGAGCTAACGCTGCGGCGTTAGCCGCCGTTCTCTTGCGTCGCGTGCGCCAGCCGGTCGTCAAGATATTGGATCGCGCGCGTGAGCTGATCGTCCTTCGCCGGCGTTCCGAACTGCGGGTGCTTGTTCTCGGAGATGACGATGTCGGGCGTAATGCCGAGGTGGTTGATGTCACGATTGCGTGGCGTGAGATACCGCGCCGTCGTCACTTTGACCGCGCTTCCGTCGGGCAGCGGATAGATCGTCTGTACGACGCCCTTTCCGAAGGTCTTGGTTCCGACGATGGCGCCGACGCTGCTGTCTTGAATCGCGCCCGAGGTGATCTCGGAAGCCGAAGCGGTGTAACCGTTCACTAGGACGGCCAGAGGCACCGGCGCGATCGCCGTATTATCGGCGTCGAGCGTCGTGATGTTCGAAGCGCGCGACTCCACCGAAACGATCGGCCCGCTCGGAATGAACTTCGAGCTTACCGCAACGGCCGCTTCGAGATAACCGCCGCCGTTGTCGCGCAGGTCGAGCACGATAGCGCGGGCGCCCTGGTGCTGTAGGCGGTCGAGGGCGGCGGCCAGCTCGTTGCCGGTCTCTTTGCCGAACACGGTGAGCGCGACATAGCCGATCTTGTTCGGAAGCATCTTCTCGTAGACGCTGAGTTGGTGAATCTTTGCGCGCGTGATGGTAATCGGGGCCGCCATCGTCGCACCGTCGCGACTGAGCGTAAGAGTTACGCGAGTGCCTTCCTTGCCGCGCAGTTTGCCGCTGGCTTGCGGCAGGCTCATTCCCTTGGTCGAAAGGCCGTCGATGGTCGTAATCAGGTCGTCTTGTTCGACGCCTGCCTTGTCGGCCGGACCGTCGGGTACGATGTTCTCAACGGAGATGAATTTGGTTTTGTCGTCGACTTGGATAACGATACCGGTTCCGCCGAAATCGGAGCCGTCGAGACCGGCGTTAAGCCCGGCATACTCTTTCGGCGTCAAGAAGACGGTGTAGCGGTCGTTGACGCTGTGCATGATGCCGTCGAGCGCGACGTAACTCAGATCGTGCAGCGTGAGCTTATGATTCGATCCCGCGGCGGCAACCTCGATCTCATGGTCGATGGCGTGCACGTTGTTGGCCGGCGCTCCGGCGTGCATAGCGGGAAGCGTAGCGTGCTTGACGCCCGCCGTGCGCATCGCCGCGAGCAGCTGCGTTCGCACCGCGTCCAGGACGATCTGCGGCTCGACCTTCTGATAGAAGTTATCGGTGAGATAGGTGTAGCTGGTTGCGATTTCACCGGCATCCGTGGCCGATAACCGGCCCTGGGCCGCCGAAGCCGGAAAATGCAGGAGGAGCAGCGCGAATGCGCCGGTCAGGAGAAGCGAAAAAGTGCGTTTCATACCTTACAAATCAACGTATAGCGGTGCGTAAACGTGCCTTGGCAGCGGCCAATTGCTTGTCGGCCCGGGTGTCCATCAGCGATGGATTGGGGTCTTGTTCGACGACGACGTCGGGTTGGATGCCGTGGTGCTGGATATCG
>CAZMPP010000083.1:0-9815 GCA_964568035.1 uncultured bacterium | reverse complement strand
GCTACCCTGCGCTCTCTTACCGCGGCTTCGCGGGGAACGGCGACGATCATAGCCCGGGGCTTACGGCCTCGCGGCTACCGTGCCCTTCGTTCTGCAGGCTACGTAATCGAGACGACGTTACGCAGGATGCCGATGCGTTCGATCTCCACTTCGAGCACGTCGCCGTCGGCGAGAAACTCGGGTGGATTGCGGGCAAAACCGACGCCTTCCGGCGTTCCGGTCGCGATCACGTCTCCCGGCAAGAGCGTCATCCCTTGCGAGAGCTCGGCGATCAGGCGCGCAACCGAGAAGATCATCTTGGACGTGTTGGCGTGCTGCTTCTCTACGCCGTTACGGCGCAAGCGCAGTTCGAGGTTTCCCGCCTCTCCAAGTTCCTCGGGCGTCACGATCCAGGGACCGATCGGACACGAATTATCGAGGCTCTTGCCTTTGAACCACTGACCGTGTTCGCGCTGCAAATCGCGCGCGGTAACGTCGTTGAGGGCGGTATATCCGAAGATTACGTGTCGTGCGTCGCGCTCGTCGAGATCTTTGCAGCGTGCGCCGATGATTACGGCCAGCTCGGCCTCGTAGTCGTACTCACGCGATACGCCCGCGCTCAGGTGCAGCGCAGCGCCGGGAGCTGCGATCGCCGTCGGGGCTTTCGTAAAGAAGGTCGGGCGACTCGGGAGCTTGAGCTCGCGACCCGCGGCGCGGGCGCCTTCCTTGGCGTGCTCGAGGTAGTTGCGTCCGACGCAGAAGACGTTACGCGCGGGGCGAACCGGTGCGTCGAGCTCCAGGCCGGCCAATGGGATCAGCTCGTCGGGCGCGTGCCAGGCGATGCGTTCGTGCGGCGCGAGCGCGATGTAGTCGCGCAAGGTGGCGGTCGTGATCGTCCGGACGGAGTCACCTTCGATTACTCCGGGGCGCGCGTCTTCGCCGGCAGTCCGGTAGGTTACGAAGCGCACGAGGCTCCTTACGGAGGAAGCGTGGCGTTATGCACGGGGCTCGGCGTCGGTGCGCCGCGAATCTGGTTGAGCGAAGGCAGCTGCGTATGATTTTGCTCCGCCTGTTTGCGCGCTTCCGCGGCCTGCTTTTTTGCCATGTCCATCATCACGTTTGCCGCACCCGGCTCGTCGCCCCAATTCCCGCCGGCCGAAACGAGTGCGACGCGGCGCGTCACCTTCTTCGTCTTCGGGTCGAAGTCGTAGCTAACGCGATAGAGGCCGACTTCAGAGGTGCCGTCCGGCTTGCGAATCCACATCTGCAGCGCGTTACCGTAGGTCTCGAGATTGAAACCTTGCATCTTGCTGGGCTTGGTCGACTTCACGCGCACGACCTGACCCTTCTTGTTAACCTCGACGACGACTTCGGTGTGGAGCGCGACGGTGGGCAGATGTGCAGCCGGCAGCCCGTGCGCGCCCGCTGGAACGCTTCCGGGCGGCGCGGTGTGCGATCCGCTCGGCGTGGGGGTTGCGGCGAACGAACGCGTCGTAGCGGAGGCGAGGATGGCCGCGGCCAGCGCCGCGACCGACAAAACGTTACGCATCAGTTTCGCGCCAAGACTGCGAACGGATGCCCGCAGGAACCGCACGCGACCACGACTTGGAAGTGGGATTTCTCTCGTATTGCGCGCGCATCGCTCGCGCCCTCGTCGAAGCCGCAGAAGCGGCATCTCGTCGAGGTTGGCCGTTCTCCGGCGGCGTGTTCGTCCACGGTGCTGCGCTTTACGCGGGCCCCGCACTTCGACCTGCCGAAATCACGGCCGACGCATGGCAATAGCTCGTTTCCTTGCGGCCGTTCTGCTTACGGTTTCGGTCACTATTGCGCCGGTTCGAGCCGAGCGCCCGATCGTCGATTTGCATCGCCTGGATGCATATTTCGCGCTCTTCGCCGGGGACTCGAGCGTGCCGTGGAAACGAACGACGGTACGATTGGATACCTACTCAAGCGCGCCCGTCGCCTTCTCCGTGTATCAGGTCGATCCGGTCGACGTGCTCACGGCGGGCTCAAATGCGCGCCCGCGCGCCATCTCCACGGCGCATCGCCGCCCGGTGGCAACCTTCAACTTCACGCCGCCCGGCGGTTATCAGTTTCAATCCAACGTCGTGGACGTGCCGCTCGGCACGCGCGAAGGATTCTTTGTCGTTGAAGCGCGGCGCGGCGACGTCGGCGAACAAGTTTGGATCAACCGCTCGCGCGTCGGACTTCTCGCCAAAGCCACGCCGGGAAGTCTCGTGCTCTGGGGTGTGGACCTCGGAACCGGAACGCCTCTGGCGCGCATGCGCGTGCAGTTCGTCGTCGGCGGCACGTTTGCAACGGCCGTCACCGACGGCGACGGATTGCTGCGCTGGAACCGCACGCCGCGTCCGGTCTTTGCGCTCGCGCAGTGGGGAAACAGCTACGCCTTTTTAAGCCCCTTGCCGCAGGCGCCGTTTCCTGCGGCGATCGTCGGCGTGCGCACCGAATCGGCCGTCGTTCACGCCGGCGGCACCGTGCGCGTGATTGGATTCGCGCGAACGCGGGTGCGCGGCGTGCTGCGCGCCAGCACCGGAACGGCACAAGTATCCATTCGTTCGGGCGCGCGGCCCATCGCCGAGAACTCGGTGCCGCTCGACGGTGCCGGCGCCTTCAGCGCGTCGTTCGTTCTGCCGCCCAACGCACCGGCCGGTGACTATGCCGTGCTCGCCCAAGCCGCGGGCGGCATCGGCGGGGCGACCGTTCACGTCGATGCAAACAGCGGCGACCTGTCGCTGCAGGCAACTGCCGACTGCGGCGCCTCCTGCGAGCCCAACGCCGACGTTCCGCTGCACGTGCACGCGTCGCGCGGCGGTGTGGTCGCTGTTGTAACCGTCGTGCGGTCGCCGCACGTGTACGTCGGCGATCCGCCCGAAAGCACGCCGTGGGCGACGACGCGCTGGCTCGAGGCTTCGGTTCAGACGGACGCCGGCGGCAACGCCGTCGTCGCCATCCCGCACCCCAACGACGATCTGCCGTCGACGTACGGCGTTCACGTCGAAGCGAGCGGCGCGACGGCCGACACGCGAATCGTGGTTCCGACGGCACGCGCGGCCGTCAGGTTGACGCTCGATCGTACCGAGCAAAGCCTGGGCGCACCGTTGGGCTTCTCGGTCGACGCAACTCGCCTCGACGGCAATCCCCTCGCCGGCGCGGCGGTCACGGTGAGGCTCGTGCACGGGCCATCGGTGCTGCAGCAGCAGTTGATGCTGGATCGCGACGGCCACGCGCGGGGAAGCTTTAGCTCGCCGCCGCTGGGGACCGACACGGTCTTCGCCTCGGTCGACGACGGCGGACGCGCGATCGACGCCGCGCAAGTGCAGATCGATCCGCAAGCATCTTCCGCGGGCGTCGATGGTGCCAGCCCCAACGTACGCGTTGCTCTCGATCGCAGCGCGTATCGTGCCGGGGACAACATCGTCGTGCAGGCGGCTGTTTCGGGATCGCAAGGCGTTGCGTTGATCACTTCCGAGAGCGCGTTGGCAATCGACGCGCGTATCGCCCGAAGCTCCGGCGGAACGGCGACGGCGCGACTCCGCGCGACCGACGCAGCCGGCGAGTTGCGCATCGGTGCCGCGTTCGTGCGCGACGGCACGATTGCGTGGAGCAGTGTTCCACTATCGCTGCTTGCACCCGGGCGGCCGCACCTCTCGCCCGTGCAGCTCTCCGGAGAAGCGTTCTCGCCCGGGGAGACGGTGCACGTCGGGCTCAACGATGCGCCGAACGGTCCGGGCACGGTCGTCGTGAGAATCAGTAGAGGCGCGCCTTCGGGAAGCGCGCTCTTCGGTTCGGCGCCGGCGCTCTTGGCGATCGGCGTTACGACGACGCAGAACAGCTCGCCCGAGAGCGTAACTTGGCATCCGTGGGTAGATTCGACCGGCAATCACGCTCAGATTCTCGGCTTCGTGCGCCGCTCGCAGCCGCCGCCGGAAGTCTCGCTCGCGCAGGCCGACACCGAGACCATTTCTTGGAGCGTCGCCCACGGATCGGCGAGCGGTGCCGGCATAGCAATGCCGCAGACCAGCGGACGCTACACGATATCCATTCTGGAGATCGCCGACGACGGAAGCGTGAGTGCCGGCTCGTCGGCCATTTCGGTGCGTTGAGGCAAGACTTTCGATGGCACTGATGCTGCTCGACACCTACGGCTTGGTTTACCGGGCATTTTTCGCGCTGCCGGCGCTCAATACGCGCAGCGGAATGCCGATCAATGCCGCCTACGGTTTCACGATGATGCTCAACAAGCTCATCGCCGACGAAAAGCCGGCGCACATCCTGGCGGCATTCGACAAAGGAACGCCGGCCGCGCGCGTCGCGCTCTATTCCGAATATAAGGCGCAGCGCCGCGTGATGCCCGACGAGCTGCGCAGCCAGTTCGCACTGGTGCGCCGGATTCTCGATACGTACCGTATACCGATCGTCGAAATCGAAGGACAAGAGGCCGACGATGTAATCGCAACGCTGGCGCGACAGGCCGAAGAGAGCGGCGAGCAGACGCTGGTGATCACCGGCGATCTCGATTTGCTGCAGATCGTCGACGAGCGCACCACGGTGTTGACGACGCGGCGTGGCATCAGCGAGCTGGGCCGTTACGATCCGGCGGCCGTTCGCGAGCGCTTCGGCCTCGATCCGGATCTACTGCCCGATTATCGCGGCCTCAAAGGCGACCCGTCGGACAACCTTCCCGGCATTCCGGGCGTCGGAGAGAAGACCGCAACGCGATTACTGCAAGCGGCGGGATCGCTCGACGCGCTCGTCGCCGACCCGTCGCTGGCGGGAAATCCGAAGCTCGAAAATTTGGTTCGCGAATACGGCGGACAGGCACAGCTCTGCCGCGCCGTCTCGTTAGTGCGCCGCGACTTGCCGCTGACGATCGACTGGGAGAGCAGCCGCTACACGCTGCCGCCCACGCACGATCTCTACCGTCTCTACAGCGAACTCGAGTTCAAGACGCTGCTCGCGAAACTGGAACCGGCACCGGATCTGCCGCTCTTCGAAGACTCCAAACGGTTGACCGGCAACTACCGGAGCTATGTAGCGTCGGTCGATCCGCCCGAGTTCGCGAGGCTCGCCGGCGACATCGACGCGCTTGCCGCCGGCGAACGAATCGTCTTCGCGTTGCAGGATGACGCGATCGGCGTGACGGCGCGAGCCGGGGAGGGCATTGCCTTTGCTCGCGGCGCTTTCGTGCACGACGCGGTGCGCGGCGCGCTCCAGCGATTGTTTGCCGGACCGGCGCGCGCCGGCGCTTACGATGCGAAGAAAGCCTTGCACGCGATGCGCGAGGGCGGCGTTACCAACGCGCGTTTCGCCGACGACGCAATGATCGGCGCGCATCTGCTCGATCCGTCGCGCGGATTCGCCGATATCGAAGATGCGGCGTCGCGCTTTCTCAACGTTACGGTGAGCGGCGATGCGGCGGCCGCTGCCGACGCCGCCTTTGCACTCGAGGCTCAAACGCGCAGCGAGCTCGAGGCGCGCGGTCAGCTGCGGCTTTACGAGGAGGTGGAGGTCCCTCTGGCTCCCGTGCTGGCGAAAATGGAAGCTGCGGGCGTTACGATCGACCTCAGTGAGCTCGATGCGGTGGGCAGCGAGGTCGGCACTGCGGCGTCGCGGCTGCAAAAGCAAATCTACGATTTTTCCGGCGAAGAGTTCAACATCGGATCTCCCCAACAGCTCGGCAACGTGCTCTTCGGCAAACTGCAGATACCCGGGGGAAAGAAGACCAAGACGGGCTGGGCGACCGGCGTCGAGGTCCTGCAAGGCTTGGCGCGCGATTATCCGATATGCGCGCTCGTACTGGAATGGCGCGAGGTTACCAAACTCAAGAACACGTACGTCGACGTCATCCCGCGCCTGGTCGACGCGCGCGACGGGCGCTTGCGTACGGAGTTCAACCAGACGGCGACCGCTACGGGGCGGCTCTCGTCGACCAATCCGAACCTGCAGAACATTCCGGTACGTGGCGAGCTGGGCCGGCGAATACGCCGCGCGTTTGTGGCGCGCGGCGAAGAGTACGCGCTCTTAGCCGCCGACTATAGTCAGATCGAACTGCGATTGATGGCGCACCTCTCGGGCGATCGAGCGATGCGCGACGCCTTTGCGCGCGGCGAAGACATTCACGACTTCACCGCGCGGCAGATCTTCGCCGTCTCGGCGAACGATGCGGTTGACGCCAATCAGCGGCGCATGGCAAAGAGCGTCAACTTCGGCCTGTTCTACGGTATGTCGGATTTCGGGCTCGCCCAGCGCCTGGAGATCGGAAGGGCCGAGGCAAAGGCAATTACGACGGCCTACTTCGCGCGCTTTCCTTCGGTACGCGAGTACATCGAGGGAACGCTCGAAGAGGGCCGGCGCAACGGTTACGTCGCGACGATTCTCGGCCGGCGCCGCTACATGCCCGGATTAATTTCCGGTAACTACATGCTGCGCGCCGCCGCCGAACGCGAAGCAACCAACGCGCCCCTCCAAGGCAGCGCGGCCGACTTGATGAAGCTGGCAATGGTGCGAATCGATCGAGCCCTCGACGAGAGCGGGTTGGATGCGGCGATGCTGCTGCAGATTCACGACGAGTTGATCTTCGAAGTAAGGAAGAAGGATTTGGCGGAGACGGCGAGCCTGGTGCGCCGTCACATGGAGAACGCCGTAACGCTTTCCGTTCCGCTCGAGGTCACGTTGAAATCGGGCGGCAGCTGGTACGACGTCGAACCGATGGACGATCTCGAGCGTGCTTAGCCTCGCACTCGCGGTTGCCGCAGCATTGCCGACGGTCACCGTGCGCGCGCCGCTCGCCGATCTGACGCTCGAGGTAGCGCGAACCGAACCGCAGCGCGAGCGCGGGCTGATGGATCGTAAATCCGTCGCACCGCATACCGGTATGATCTTCGTTTTCGACGGTGACGGCCCAGTACAGTTCTGGATGAAAGATACGCTCGAACCGCTCGACATGATCTTCATCGGCGCCGACGGGAGGGTTCGCCGAATCTACGCCAAGGTGCCGGTCATTGCGACGGGCGCCGGCGACGATGTAATTCCGCGCGAAAGCGGCAGCGCGAAATACGTGATCGAGTTGGCCGCAGGCGAGGCGGCAAAAGACGGCATCGTTACCGGCACGAAGCTGGATTTGAGCGGCGTACCGCCGCCGCAATAACGCGATGCCGGAACTGCCCGAAGTCGAAACGATCGTCCGCGATCTAGCGCGCTCGATCGTCGGCAAAACGATCGAAAGCGCCGATATTCGCCTCCCGAAGATGGCGATCGCGCCGGCCGGTCGCGAGTTTTGGCGCGAGGTGGCGGGCGAACGGATCGGCGCCATCGGGCGACGCGGAAAATACGCCGTTATCGAGCTCGTTTCGGGACGCCGCCTGGTGACGAGTCTGCGCATGACCGGACGACTGGTGCTCGCTTGCCCCGATCGGCCCGAAGATCCCGGAACGCACGTCGTCCTGCGTTTCTCCGATGGTGACCAACTGCGCTTCGCCGACGTGCGCACGTTCGGCCGTATGCGGCTGGTCGAGCCGGGGGACCCGTGGGACGGCGAATTGGGCGTCGAGCCGCTCTCTTCAGGCTTTACACAAGAAGCCTTTATCGGTATGCTGGCGGGGCGGACGACGCCGATCAAGGTAATGCTCCTCGATCAGCGTCGCATCGCAGGCATCGGTAATATCTACGCCTGCGAGGCACTCTGGGAGGCCCGGATTCGTCCGAGCCGGCCCGCCCGGGCGCTGACGAAACCGGCGATAAGCCGCTTGCGTCACGCCATCGTCGACGTCTTACGGCGCGCCATCGCGAGGCGCGGTTCGAGCGTCGACGACTATGTCGACGGCGACGGACTGCAGGGAAGTTTTCAAAACGAGTTAGCGGTCTACGGAAGACTCGGGGAACGTTGCCCGCGCTGCGACAGCCCGATCGTGCGAACCGTGCTGGCAGGCCGCGGAACGTGGTGGTGCCGGCGATGCCAACGTTAAGACAGATAAAATAAAAAATACGAAAGTGGGAAAATTCACATCACTACAACTGAAGTAGCTCCGTCACACTACGAGGAAGATCAGTTAGCGTTCGAGCAGCGCCTTTACGAAGAATCGCTCAAGGTTCTCGACGAAGGCCAAGTACTCACCGGCACCATCGTTCAGAAAGATAAGGACGAAGTGCTCGTCGACGTCGGCGGCAAATCCGAAGGCGTCCTTCCCTTCCGCGAGCTCTCGCTCGCCGTCGATCCCAAACTGCTGCGGGTCGGCGACACGCTCGAAGTCATGGTTCACCGCATCGACGAGATGGACGGAACGCTCTTTCTCTCCGAGCGGCGTGCGCGTGCACTCAAGACGTGGGAGAAGGTAATCGAAGCGCACGAGCGCGACGAAGTTATCGAAGCCACCGTAACGCAGGTGGTAAAAGGCGGCGTGCTGGTCGATCTGGGAATGCGCGGCTTCGTTCCGGCTTCGCAGATCAGGCGACAGCCCGTCGGCAATCTCGACGAGCTCGTCGGTCAGCATCTACGCCTCAAAGTCATCGATCTCGATCACAAGCGCCATCGCGTCGTGTTATCGCAGCGCTTGGTTCTCGAGGAAGAGCTTCAAGCGAAGAAACAGGAGCTGCTCGATACCCTCGAAGTGGGACAGATCCGCGAAGGCGTCGTCGTACGGCTTGCGGATTTCGGCGCTTTTGTCGATCTCGGCGGCATCGATGGTTTGATCCACAACAGCGAGCTCTCGTACGCGCGCATCAAGCATCCGTCGGAAGTCGTGAAGATCGGCGACGTGGTGCAGGTCGAAATCATGAAGTTCGACCCGGACGCCAAGAAAGTCAGCCTCTCGCTGAAGCACGCGCTTCCGGATCCGTGGGATCAATATGCCGACCGTTTGTACGAGACCAATAAGCTCGCGGCGCAGATCGTTAAGGTCACCCCGAACTACCTGCTCGTGGAAGTCATCCCCGGAATTCTGGCGATGGTTCCTAAGGGCGAGTTCGACGCATCGGCCCAGTTCAGCGCCGGACAAGAAGTCGAAGTTACGCTGCTCACCATCAATCACGCTACCCGCCGCATCACCGCCTCGATCCAGCACGTCGCCGACGTACCGCCCGAAGAGATCGAGCTGTACGCCGTTGACGAGGAGATCGGTGCCATCGCTCCTCCCGTGGAACTGGCGGAGGAGAAGGCGGCCGAGTAGCGGGCCGGCGCCGTGCGCGTTGGCTTAACCGGAGGTATAGGAGCGGGCAAGAGCGCGGTTGCCGCAATCTTTGCCCGCCTCGGCGCCTTCGTCATCGACACCGATGCTTTAGCTCGCGAGGTCGTCGCCCCCGGAGGGACGGCTTTGAGTGAGATCGGCGTCCTTTGGCCGTCGGTCGTACAGGGCGGAGCGCTCGATCGCAGCGCCCTGGCCCAGATCGTCTTTCGTCAACCCGCCGAGTTGGAGCGCCTCAACGGCCTGCTCCATCCTCGCATTCGCAAGCTGGCGGCAGCACGCGAATCGGGCGCGAGGCCCGGCCAGCCGATCGTCCACGTGGTGCCGCTGCTCTTCGAAACCGGGTACGATAGTTTGGTCGACAAATCCGTGCTGGTCGCAGCTCCGCTCGAAAGGCGCGTCGCACGCATCGTGGGGCGCGACGGGATGACTGAGAACGAGGCCCGCGCGCGGGTCGCCGCGCAGATCGCTCCCGAAGCCGCGAGAACGCGTGCCGACTACGTGATCGAAAACGATGGCACGCTCGAGCAACTCGAGGCTCGGAGCCGCGCCGTCTACGAGGCGCTCGCGTAACCCTGCCACGCTCATTCTCAGCAAATCCTGAGTTTACCGAGCGCTTGTATGGGAATAGACCAC
>CAZMPP010000082.1:0-9899 GCA_964568035.1 uncultured bacterium | reverse complement strand
CGTGACTCCCGTCGAGCTGCTGGCCATCGTCGCCGCCATCGCTGGGGCGCGCGTCGTGCTCTCGCTGCGCCCGGTCATCGCCGGTTCGTCGGGGCGCAGCACCGCGATCGCGCGCGAGTTCCTCGACCCGTTCATCATCGCCGGTCTCGCTGCATGGGTTTTGATCACCTTTGTCGCCCGGACGTACTACATCCCATCGGGCTCGATGCTGCCGACGCTTCAGATTCACGACGTCCTGCTCGTCGATAAGTTCGAATACCGCTTTCACCCGCCCAACGAGGGCGACATCGTGGTCTTTCCGCCTCCCGTCCCGACGCCCGACGATTTCATCAAGCGCGTCATCGGCCGCCCGGGCGACCGCCTTCGCATCGCCGGTGGAACGGTCTACTTAAACGGCGTTCCTTTGGTCGAGCACTACACTGCCGAACGCCCGGATTACGCGCTGCAGATTCGCGACTACGGTATTTACGTGAGTTACGGCGACGGCTGGCAACGACTCGATCCCAAGTCGGCAAACGTTCCCCCGGCCTCCAGCTGGACGGCGCCGGATCGCATTCCGCCACACTGCTACATCATGCTGGGCGATAATCGGAACGATTCCGAAGACTCGCATATCTGGGGTTTCGCACAAGACAGCGGGCGATTCGCGGCCGGTCAGCGCGCCGGCGACCGCGGCGGATTTACCGGGCGCGCGTTTCTCATCTTCTGGCCACCGTCGCAAGCGAAGATTCTTTAAGGCGCGCAGCGAAAAGCGCAGCGTGGTCCGCTTCTTGCGATGGCGATCGGTAGCGAACCTGGCCCTGCAGCTCGCCGTACTCGCACTGCTCCTGGCAGCCTTTTTCGTCCGATTTCCGCAGGTCTCCGGACTCTCGATGGAACCCCACATTCGCTCCGGCGAATACGTCCTCATCAACACGTTTGCGTACCGCATCGGTGCGCCGCACCGGGGTGAGATCGTCGCCTTCCATCACGACGGCGGCACCCGCGACGTCTTCATCAAACGCGTGGTCGGGTTGCCCGGCGAGCATATTCGCATCGATCGCGGTCGCGTCTACGTCGACGACCGGGCGCTCGAGGAGCCGTATGTGCGCGATGGCGACGACCGCAGTTTTGCGGACGTCGTCGTACCGCGGGCCTCAGTCTACGTGCTTGGCGACAACCGCGCCAACAGCGAGGACTCGCGAGTCTTCGGTCCGGTATCGGACGACCGCCTTATGGGCCGCGCCGTCGCCGGACTCTGGCCGCCGCACATGCTGGGCGGTTTGTGAGCGGCACTAGATCGAGCGAAGCCTCGCGTGAATTGGAGCGCCAGATTGGCTGGTACCCGGGCCACATGGTCAAGGCGACGCGGCGCATGCGCGAGTACCTGCGCGCGATCGACGTCGTCGTCGAGGTGGTCGACGCGAGAATCCCCCGCAGCGGGCGCAACGCCTTGCTCGACGAGCTGGCCGGGAAGCGGCCGCGCGTGATAGCGCTCACGCGCGAGGATTTAGCCGATCAGGCCGCCACCAAGCGGTGGCTGAAGCATTTCACGGTGTTGGGACGGCAGAGCCTCGCCGTCGATTCGCGCGCGCCGCGCAGCGTCGCGCGGATTGCCGCAGCGATCGCGAGTTCCTCTCCAGGGGGCGCAAAACTAGGCACGGCTCGGGCGATGATCGTCGGCGTCCCAAACTCCGGGAAGTCTACCATCGTCAACTCGCTCTTACGCCGGGCCGCGGCAAAGACGGAGGACCGGGCCGGCGTAACACGGCACTTGCAGTGGTTCCGCCTCAGCGCGAACGTAGAATTAATGGATACGCCGGGAGTGCTTCCGCCAAAGATTTCGAGCACCGCAAGCCAATGGAAGCTTGCGCTGTGCAGAGCAATTCCGCGCGATCTCTACGACCCGCAGGAAGTCGTCAACGTCTTCTACGGCTGGCTGATCGAGCGTTACCCAAAGACCGAGGCGCCCGGACTCGACGAATTTGCGCAACGGCGCGGGTTTCTGAGCCGCGGCGGACGCGTCGATTACAACAACGCCGCCCACGCCTACATCAGCGCCTTCAACGACGGCGCATTTGGGCGAATTTCGCTCGAGGCTCCCGATGACGCCGAAGCAGCGTAAGTTAAAGACCGCGTACGAGCGCGAGCGCCGCCGGCTGCACCGCATGCACCGCTTCGAGAATGCGGCTCGGGCGCAAGGCTTCTCTCTGATCGGCGGCGTCGACGAGGTTGGGCGCGGTCCGCTCGCCGGGCCGGTCGTGGCCGCCTGCGTCGTGGCCGCCGAACCGCTCTTCATCAAAGGCCTCAACGACTCAAAGCAAGTGCGTCCCGAGGCGCGGGTCACCATCGCCGAAATCATCAAGACGCGCGTCGCGGCGTGGGCCGTCGGCAGCGCATGCGTGGCAGAGATCGACCGCCTCAATATCTATTGGGCCAGCGTATTGGCGATGGAGCGCGCCATCGCATCGCTCGCGGCAGCGCCGGAGTATTTGATCACCGATGCCGTACGCATCCGCTCCTTCGCCGGTCCCCAAAAACCGTTGATACACGGCGACGCGCGCTGCGCGGTCGTCGCCGCCGCATCAATTTTGGCAAAGGTGTACCGTGACGCGCTGATGGTCGAGCTCGATCGTGAAGATTCGCGCTACGGCTTCGGGATGCACAAAGGCTATTCGACGCCGCACCACATCGAAGCGTTGCGGATTCACGGCCCGAGCACGCACCACCGGGCAAACTGGGCGCGCGTGCGCGACGCTCAGCTCACCCTTGGGCTCGAATCCGCCGAGGCGCTGGAAGAGTTTGCCGGATAACGGCGCTAAGGGGCGGCGGGCCGAGGACGCCGCGGCCGCATTTCTCACCGAAAGCGGCTACCGCGTGCTGGCGCGCAACGTGCGCGTTCCAGGCGGCGAGATGGATGCCGTCTGTCTCGACGGGCCGACTCTGGTAATCGTCGAAGTCAAAGCGCGTGATTCCCGAGCATTCGGCTCGGCGCTGGGCTCCGTCGACGCGCGCAAGCGCACGACGCTACGCCGCGCCGCGGCCGATTACGCCCAGATCGTGGCGCCCGGCGCGAAAATCCGCTTCGACGTCGTTACGCTCGACGGCCGACGCATAACTTTGCACCGAAACGCCTTCTAACGGTGCGTCGAACGTAGTGCCCGCGCAAACCTCCGGCGCCAATCCGGAACTCCGCAGGACCGTTACGCCGTGGGGCTCCTTCTCTTGGGGTTACTCCGACGTCGGCGCGGACATTTTCGTGGGGCTGGGCTTAGTGCTGGGAGCAGCCGCCGGCGCTTCCAATGTGGCCTTCCTCTTTGCCGGCGTCGTGTACGTCTGCATCGGCCTCGCCTACACGGAGCTCGCCGCCACCTATCCGGTTGCCGGCGGCGGCCAATACTTCGTCATGCGCGGCCTCGGCGACGTCTTCGGCTTTCTTGCCGGATGGGCCGTCCTGCTCGACTTCACCATCGACGTCACGCTGTTTGCGTGGACGTCGGTCGACTACACCAGCCAGCTCGTTCCAGCCCTCACCAACTCGTCCCATCCGTGGCTGCATTTCCTCGTGGTTTTGGGGCTCGTCCTCGGACTCTGCGCGCTCAACGTCGTCGGCGTGCGCGAGAGCACCACGTTCAACGGCATCGTCTCGGCGCTCGACGTCCTCAGCGAATCGGCCATTCTCTGCCTCGGGTTTTTGTTTGCCTTCCATCCGCAGCTGTTGATCCACACGATGCAGTTCAGCTGGCCTTCACCATACCAGCTGATGCTGGGCACGTCGCTGGCAATCATCTCGTTCGTCGGTTTGGAGTCGATCTCGCAGGCCGCCCAAGAAACGCAGCGCCCCGCGTCGATCATCCCGCGCACCTCGGTAGCGCTAATCCTAACGATCCTTATCTTCGCGTTGGCCTACTCGAACTTGGCGCTCGGTATGCAGCCGTGGCATCCGATCGTCAATGCGGCCGGCCATACAATGCAGTTCTGGCAGATCTTCCCGAACAATCCCGATAATCAAGGTAAGGCCGTAGCGCTGCTCGCCGAGCAAGTCCCTTACTATGGCGCCTTCGCCGCGCTCTACGTGCCGATACTCGGCGCCGTACTGCTGCTCATTTCCTCGAACTCGGGAGTCTTTGGCAGCTCGCGCATCGCCTATGCCATGAGCACCAGCAACCTCCTGCCCTCGATCTTCCAGCGGGTCCACGCTAAGTTCCGGACGCCGATGATTTCGATCGTGTTCTTCTCCACCATCGCCATCGTCGAGTTGATTTTCGCCGCCGCACCGGCACTCTTTCCGGCCGTCGCCCACCTCTACTCGCAGTTCTTCCGCGGCGAAAACGGGCTAGAGTTTCTAGCCGACCTCTATGCGTTCGGTGCGGCGACCAGCTATTCGTTCGTCTTTCTCGCGCTGATCGGGCTGCGTCTCACCGATCCGCTGAGCCCGCGCAAATTCAAGATCCCACTCAACTTTCCGCTACAGTTTCGCGGCGAACGCGTCGAGTTTCCGGTCATCGCGGTTATCGGCTTCCTGGGCATCTTCTCGATCTTGATGTTCACCATCCGGACGCACGCGCTTGGGCGGATTTTCGGCCCCAGCTGGCTGGTGGTGGGTTTCATTCTGTACCTGATCTATCGCCGCCATCGCCGCCTGCCGCTCTTGGGCTCGCAGCCGCGCAACTGGCGAAAGGCGCAAAAAGAGATCCTCCAGCGCGCCGGCGAGCTCGAGCTCATGGATGAATACGTCGCCAACATCAAGGCCAGCGAGGCGCGTCGCGCCGGAACGAGCCCATAACGGTGCTGTTAGTACGCACGCTTATTGCGGCCGCCATGATCGCGCTTGGATGCATCATCCTCTCGCAGATGCTACGCGCGGCCCCGGCCGGCGGCTTTGCGATTCTCCCCGGCGTCGTACTCGGCGTCGCGATGGTGGCGCTCGGCGCTCATCGCCTGATGCTGATTCTTCGCGTCCGGAGAATGCCGTGATCGAAGCCGCAAATCCGGTTCAAGTCACGGTAGCCGGAGCGATCTGCGCGCTGCTTATTGCCGCTACGATCGGCTACACGCTTTATTGGATGCTGCATCCCGCGCCTTCGTACGTGGAACGCATTGCGGAACGAGCGGAGAGCGACCTCGAGCGGATGGGCGGCAGCTTGGTGGTCGTGTTCTCGCCTGAGATCGCGTCCGCGCATATGATGGCACTGGCCGCACGTCTTGCCCGCGGCGAGCGTTCCGAACTGTTGGCCGTGTACGTGATCGAGGTCCCGTACACGCTGCCCCCGGATGCCGAGATGCCGCTCGAGGAGCGCTCCGCACTCGACGCGCTCGGCGCTGCCGAGACCATCGCAAATAAAAATAACGTTACAATTCGAACGGAACTCATCAAAACGCGTTCGACCAAACAGGCGGTCCTCGATGTCGCCAAGCGGGTGAAGGCGCACCTCATAATTCTCGGTTCGTTCCGCGAAGGAAAGTACAGCGGCGCACCCCTTGGACGCACCATCGAAGAGATCGCTGCCGATGCAAAATGCGATGTCCTCATCGGCGTCGAAGGCAAACACGGCACGCTGCTCGCCGACGAGAGCGTGCCTCTCAGTTCGCAACCGGTTTAATATCGAGGAGAAACCCGCGTGATCTTCAAAAGCCCGTCGTCACTTGGCGTGCCGTTGCTCGCCGCCGCCTTAATGGCTGCCGTTTCGTCGCCGCCGGTACGCGCCGACAACTCCGCACCGGCAATCGTGGCATTCGACAAAATGTTTGCCGGGGTCAACGACTACACGGCCGTCTTGCACGTCCACGAAGCAAAGGGAACGCAATCGCAAGACCGCGTCTATCAGTACGACTTCATGAAGCCGCATTACGTCAAGACGTTGATTCTCGAAGGCGACGGCAAGGGTTCGGGTGGCGTCTGGGTGGGCGGCGACGAAGTCAGCGGGCACCAGGGCGGACTCTTCTCCGGCATTCACCTCAAGGTGAGCATTCACGATCCGCGCGCGGTCTCGCTGCGCGGCGTAACGATTCCCGACGGTTTGATGCAGCGCATCGTCGACGTGTACGGTTCCACGCCCGGAAAGCTTACGCAGACCGACGGCGGCAAAGTCAACGGTGCCGAAACCGATCGCCTCGAGCTCAAAGCCTCCGACCCCAACGCGAACAATGGGATCACCGACCAAATTCTCTATCTTTCGAAAGAGACGCATTGGCCGGTCCGTCAGGTGATGTACTCGGGCTCGCAGATCGTCCTCGACGAAACGATCAACGACGTCAAAGTCAACACCGGCTTAACCCAAAAAGATTTCCCGTTCTAACGTCATCCCGGCGTTATCGCGATAGATAGCGCTTTCGCAACTCGTCGAGGACGACGGCGGCCAAGATAACGGCTCCGAGCAGCACTTTCTGCAAATACGAATCGACGTTGAGTAGGTTCATCGCGTTGTAGAGAACGCCGATGAGGAGCGCACCGAAGAAGGTGCCGACGATGCTGCCGCGGCCGCCTGTGAGGCTCGTTCCGCCGACTACGACGGCTGCGATCGATTCGAGCAGCTCGTCGCCGGTGCCGGTTTGCGGAGATCCGGAAGAAAAGAGCGCCATATACAGAAATCCAACGATCGCCGCGCAGACGCCGCTGATCACGTAGACCAGCGTCTTAACGCGGCCGACGTTGATGCCGGCTAGCCGCGCCGCCTCTTCGTTGCCGCCGATGGCAAAGACGTAGCGCCCGAACCGCGTTCGCTGCAGCAGCACCGAGGCCGCCACAATTACAACCAGCATCCAAACGACGGGAATCGGAATGCTCGGAAGATGCGCCGCCGCGGTGACCGAGCCCAAAAACGACCCGATTCCCGTATTCTGAAAGTCGCTGCTCTGCAGCGCAACCGGACGCCCGTGCGAGAGAATGAACGACGCGCCCAGCGCCATTTCCAGCATCGCAAGCGTGGTAATAAACGGCGGCAGATTGAGTTTGACGACCGGCAGCGCGTTGACCCATCCGGCGAGCGCGCCGACTGCGACGGCAACCAGCAGCGTCGCAGCGATGAGCGGAAAACCGCTAAGGTGCATCGAGTTGGCAAACAGCGCGGCGACGACTCCGGTGAGCGCTACGAGCGAGCCGACCGAGAGATCGATACCCGATGTGATAATGACGAACGTCTGCCCGACGCCGAGAATGCAATTGTACGTAATTTGGCGCAGCACGCGCACGAGATTGCTGGGTGCAAGAAACAGACCGTGCGAGGCGACGTCGACGATTACCACCAAGGCGATCAGAACCGCCGCCGCGCCGGCGATGCGCAGGATGTAGGCAACGCGATCGTTCTTGTTCACGCCGCAGCTCCGGTCGCTATGGCAATGACCTTATCGGGGGTCGCCTCGGTGCGGTCGAACTCCGCTGCGATCAGTCCGCCACGCACGACCAGGATGCGGTGCGACATCCCGAGCACTTCGGGCAAATCGCTCGATACCATCACGATCGACGCTCCGCGCGCGGCTAAATCGCACATAATCCGGTAAATTTCCGCCTTTGCCCCCACGTCGATGCCGCGCGTCGGCTCGTCAAAAAGAAAGACGCGGGCATTCCCGAGAAGCCATTTCGCCAAGACAACCTTCTGCTGCGTTCCCCCGGAGAGATTTCGAACCAGTTGCTCGGTACCCGGCGTGCGAATCGCCAACTCGTCGATCATCCGCGTCGTCGCCGTCTTCTCGCGCGCCACGTCGATCAGCAGATCGCGGTCGATAAAGTCGGGGAGATGCGCGAGCGTCACGTTCTCGCGCACCGCCATGCCCAAGACCAGCCCTTGCGTCTTGCGGTCTTCCGTGATGAAGGCGATGCCGGCCGTTATGGCATCCCCAATGCGTCCGGGCGCAATAATCTTGCCGTCGACGCTCACGTCGCCGCTGCGCGGCACGTCGGCACCGGCGATTAGGCGCACGGTTTCGGTCCGACCGGCTCCGATCAAACCCGCCAAACCGACGATCTCCCCGGCACGCACCGCAAACGAGACGCCGTTGACTGCCGGTGGCCGCAGAAGGCCGCGCACCTCGAGACGCACGGGCGCGCCTGGCGGCAGCTTCGGCAGTTGCGGAAAGTGCGATTCGAGCCGGCGACCCACCATCGCGGCGATGATATCGTCGGGTGGGAAATCCGCACCCTTGCGCGTTTCGACAACCTTGCCGTCACGCATTACCGTTACGCGATCGGCGATGCGCGCCAGCTCTTCCATGCGATGCGAGATATAGACGATGCCGGTCTTAGCCTCGCGCAGACGCCCGATGATCGCGAAGAGGCGCTCGATCTCGCGATCCGAGAGCGCGGCCGTCGGTTCGTCCATCACGATGATCCGGGCCGCGCGGCCCAATGCCTTAGCGATTTCAACCGATTGCTGCTGTCCGACCGAAAGATGCGAGACCGGAACGTCCAGCGGCAAGTCCACGCCCAGTTCGCGCAGCGCCGCTTCAGCGCGGCCCCGCACCGCGGCATCGTCGATCAAACCCGCCCGGGTCGGCTCGGATCCCAGCGCAAAATTGGCCGGCGCGGTCAGCTGCGGCACCAGCGTAAACTCTTGGTAAATCATGCCGATGCCGAGGCGCTGCGCTTCTTGCGGCGACGAAATCTGCACGGGCGTGCCGTCGATCAGAATCTCTCCTTCGTCGGCCGCTTGCGCGCCGGCGAGGATCTTCATGAGCGTCGACTTACCTGCGCCGTTTTCCCCCACTAGAACGAGGACTTCGCCGGCATCGAGCGTCAGCGACACGTCCGAGAGGGCGCGCACACCGGGAAAACTCTTCCCGATGCCGCGCATTTCCAGCAGCGGAATTACGGTTCTCGCTTGGCGTCGGCCGCCGTGTAGGTACCGACCGGAATCTTCACCAGCGCCTGCGGTTTTTGACCGTCGAAATAGGCGTGGATCACGTCGACGGTCGTCGCACCGATCTTAGCCGGAAATTGAATCGCGTCGCCGTACATCTCGCCGGCGGCGATTGCCTTGCGCGCTTCCGGCGTCGCGTCGTATCCTACGATCGCAACTTTGCCGGTCATTCCGGCGGCCTTTACGGCCGCAAGCGCACCAAGCGCCGAATCGTCGTTGATGCCAAAGATGCCCTTGAGATCGCGATGCGCCTGCAAGACGTCGCCGGTGTCGCTGTTCGCCTTGTCACGCGTTCCACCGGAATCGACGTCGGCGACGATCTTTACCGCCGGGCAAATCCGAGCGATGGCAGCTTTGAAACCTCTGACCCGGTCTTGCACGCTGGTTACTTCCGGCTCGTTGACGATGGCGATGCTGCCCTCGTTGTGCACGGCCGCGCAGATCAGCTTGCCCGCGGCAGCGCCGCCCTGAACGTTGTCGCTGGCGATATGGGAGACCACGTTGCCCTGCTTGCTGGTGCTTGCGATGTCGGCGGTAAAGACGGGGATGTTAGCGTTATTTGCCTCGGCAATTGCGCTGCCGATGGCTTGCGAGTCGTAGGGCGTTAAGACTACGGCATCAACGTGCTTGGAAATAAAGTCCTCGACTTGACTCTGCTGCTTCGCGTTGTCGCGGCTGGCGTCGACGACGGTTAGCGCATAGCCGTATTTCGCCGCTTCGGAACGCATCCCGGATTCCATATCCTGATAAAACTGCGCTTCTCGGTTTTGGATCGAGACGCCGATCGTCTTTTGCCCCGAAGGCGCCCCGCTCGCTCCCGGTGATGCACTCGATTGGGAACCCCCGCGCGAGCAGGCGGCCAGCGCGATGGAAACGGCAATAAAACCGATGCGAGCGAGCGCTTTTTTCAATCCAAATCTCCTCCGGTGGGGCAATCGATTGGCGGGGGTTTGGGCGCGGACCGAAGCCTGGCCTGTTTCCTCACTGTCCACAGCCTGGGACGTTTGTCTTGTGCAATCTGTGGAAAAACCGCCGTTTTGCGGGTCAAAAGGCTATTTTTTTGTT
>CAZMPP010000081.1:0-9907 GCA_964568035.1 uncultured bacterium | reverse complement strand
GGGCGGGCGCCGGCCCAGGTAACGGGCGCGGATCGTGTCGTGAAACTCCTGTACGAGCTCTGGATTACTCGGGTGGCGCCGGGAGCATATGGGACCGGGCGAAAACTAGACTGGCACCCACGTGGTCCTCCGCCCCCTTCGGCCGCGGTTGCCGTTCGGGGGCACCTACGACTTATCGCCAGGCCTTTCGCATCGCCGACCTCATCCAGTACCCGTGCTGCGCTGAATGAGTGACGAATAAAGACGAACCAAGGTCCTTACACCTTAGCGTTCAAGCCTCACAGTTGTGTTCTTCTACCAATGGATGAGGCGTAAAACGATGGGCAATGCTCGGCTCGGAGGGTTTTTGTGACTGAGGCCATGCTGTATTACGTGCTTGCGGCCGCTTTACATGCCGACCCCAATACCGGCCCGTTGGGACCACTTGGATGGAATGAGCCAACCTGGGTTTCCGCCGGCTCGATCGCGGGTGTCGTCGTTGCGATCGCGACGCTTGTTCTCGCGGTAATGACGTGGAGGCTCGCATCCGCGACGACCGCTTTAGCAACCGAGACCAAGGACCTCGTAGCGTCTGGCAACGCTGAGCGGGACCAGGTTGAGAGACATCACCAGCAGAGTCTTACTCCCTTAGTTGTTTTGGATGCCGATTGTATTCCTGATGGGCTGCGCGTTCGCTTCGTTGGGAAGATTCGGAATATCGGTCTAGGGCCTGCGACGGGAGTCTACATCTGCGTGAAGCCAGACGTCGCGGCGCCAGCGCAAAGGTACGGGCGCGGTCTTGCCGCGGGTGACGCGTGGGATTTTGAGCTCTATTGGGATATGGGGCGCGAAAGAACAGGGCTCGACCTACTGCCCTACGACTGCATTGTCTGCTTCACGTCAATGTTTGTGACGGAGGGCTTCATCCAGCAGTATTCGCCCACTGGACGTCGGCTTGACCTGACAATTCGACAGATGATACTGCCTGAACGATCCAAGCCCGGCGAAATAGCCAAACTAAGAAACGCCTACGTAAGCACTCCTATGGCGTTCGCACAAGGCGAGATGGGTCCACGCTAAGACCGAGCTGCCAGCAAAACTCGACAGTTCATTAGGCCCCCTTCGCGCGCTCTAGGCGCTCGTCGATCGACGCGAATCGCGCGCCCCTGCGTTGGCAGTAGGGGCGTAGGTTGCCAAACGTTGTGCTCAAGCGAACGCGTATGGTACCGGGTAAAATCGCGCGCACTACGCCTGGGCCCTCGCCCCCCTTCCGCGGCGCGGTTGCCAAACGGTTGTGAGCCATCTTCCGATGCGTTAAGCGAAATCGCGTTGCGCGCAAGACAAAATTGACGCCAGCGCTTGACGCGTCACAGTAACAGTGCTACCTTATCCGTCACAGTAACACCTTAGCGCTAATAAGCGCAGGAAGGCCGACACCGTGACGGATGCCATTAGCCACATTCTCAAGGAGCACGTTCCCACCAAAGCGCAAGCGCTCTTCGCGCGGGCGCATTGCTCGATCGTAACACTCAAACCAGGCGAGCTTTACAAGAACCGCTCATCCGCGCTTTCGCGACTACAAATCGACGTTGACGCTTGGCCCGCACCGCCCGCTGGGCTCTTCGTCGTCGAGGAGCGCACCGTTTACCTTCGTTCGCTCGAAGCGATGACCGTCGTACATGAGTACGGGCACGCTATAGATTGCGCGCTTGGCGGGGGCGTCTACTACTCCGGAATCGAGCCGACCATTCGCAAGGCCTTCGCGGATGCGCGGAATTTCGTGACGCCGTACGCGGCGACGGGAGTAGACGAATTCTTTGCTGAGTGTTTCCGCGCTTGGTGCGGAGCAAACTCCGAGGGTTCGCCCTGGCCTCGGGTAACTCGCGAACGGCTTCGCGCCTTGCATCCGACGATGTTCGAGCTCTTCGCGCAACGCTTTGGTGACGCGGCATGAGCGACTTGTTCGACAAGGCGGCCGAGCTCGAAGCAATCGCAACGGGTCGGCCGCTCTCCCAAACCCTCGCCGAGTTCAAAGGGGCGCGGCGCGCGCCCCTTCTGCCGGCCGACGGCCCTCGCTTCTCCGTTGACGCAAACGGGAGGCGCTCGTGACCCTGCGCGACCTGTCGCCCTCCTCACGCCGCGAGGCCGTACGCTTCGCGGCCGAGCTTGTGCGCAAGACCGAACATCGCGGAACGTCCTACATTGTGGACGACGACGGCTTCTGCCACGTCCGGGGCGAGTATGGTAACCCTGAGCGCGCAGCATTCGAGTACACGAAGGCCGAGGTCACCGCCCTGCGCCGCATCCTGCGCGAACGGGGCGCGACGGCGGCCTTCGACGTGGCGGAGGCGTTGCTGGCCGAGGCGCTCGCCGTAGCCGACGGCTGGTATACTGTGACGGTGAGCACGTCGGCGGAACGGATGGCGCGCAAGCGCGCAAAGGCGCCTCCGGGGGCTTGCATCGTTTGCGCCAAGCGGAAGGCCCGCAAAGGCCTCAAGACGTGCGCAGAATGCAACGCGGCGGCGATCGAACGAGTTCTGGCTTCTCGGCAAGAATCGCAGAAGAAAAAACCGGCACCCGCTCGACGCAGGTAGGATGTCGCGCGATGACCTTCTAAGGGCGAACCGAGGTAACATCACGCGTGGCGCGCCTGGCGCCTATCCGCTGCGCGGTTGCCATTCGGTTGCCGTACGATGCAATGGCGAAGGTCATGCGACGACCTCGGACGGCACGCGGCGACACGAGCGCCTGCGCGGAGACTCATACGCCATAAGGCTAAACGTTACTCGCCGTCATCGCGTGTCACTTGACGCGATGACCGTCGAACGCTTTAGGAGTCCCCTGCTCTATCCAGATTGAGCTACGGGCGCGCATTCGCTCTATTCTATCGGACTTTTCGCGTTACTGTTGGGTTCCCGAGAATCTTGCCGGCGCTCTCATAGTGCTCCTAGCGCCTTGGCTTGCGCTCGACCGAGTACCTGGCGCGTCACTTGGCACAGGCGGCGTGCTCGATATCGTAGTGAACGTCGCTAGGTACTCGAGGACCGGCGGCACCATACGCCTGCGCGAGTCCCTGACTTTCGATGTAGTAAACATGGGAGGTTTTTCGCGTGAGAGGCGCGTTGTTCTCCGGCCCTCTCGCGGCAGGGCCGGTTAGGCCTCGAACACCACGGGGGACTACGGCGATGCGAACAATTCGGCGACGCAAAGGCGCTGCGCCTGCGGTGCGCCTACAAGGTCATCGCGACCCCATAGTAAAGGGGCGAAGTAATGAAGAGACATACATCGAGACTGTTTGTGCCTTCGGTGTTCGTTGTATTCCTATTCGCATCGGGTTTAGTCAGGGCAAACGTATCGTCGAGTCCCACGAGCGGCGTGACGCTAATCCCCCCGCAAGCGATTAGATGGATGCCGTCGCCGGTGCTTCGCCGTGTGCAGGTCGCGGTGATGGATGGTAATCCGGAAAAGCCAGGCTCACCCTACACGTTACGCCTCAAATTACCAGACGAGTTCACAATACCATTGCACTGGCATCCCGATACCGAGCGCCTCACGGTATTGACTGGCGTCGTATTGTTTGGGGCTGGGAACAAAATGGACGCGACAAAGACCACCGCTCTCGGCCCGGGCTCTTATATCGTTATTCCTGCGACGGTCCGACACTGGGTAACGGCGCGGGGTCCTACGATCTTTCAGGTAAGCGGTGCGGGTCCATTCACAGTGAACTTCGTCAAGTGAAAAAGATCGTGAAGATCAGGGCAGCCAGGAAAATCACGCCGACGACGATGGCAATGATGCGCCTAGCGCGATTCCAGAAAGGTCCGTCGTACGGTTGACCAAAACTCGCCCACTCATAGAAGGGCCGCACGGGACGAGGGTACACCGCTATCGTTCGGACGACGATCCGGCCGAGCTTCTCTGGCGGATAGAGGGCCTGGGATAAACAGGCTACGACGACGACAGAACAGACGACTATGGCGAACGCTTTGGTATCCATATTCCCTCTGCCACGGTAGTACCACCCATCGCAACTACTGTGTTGGGGCGCACGAGGCATAGACTGTTACGGTAAACGTCCCGCCCTGATGGTTTCGATAAAAATGAACGCGCCATCCGTTAAAGTTTGGAGTGGGTCTGCTGTTAGCGATGTCGGAAAATAACCCCCCGGCCGCGGCCGACACGCCACCCCCGAGCACAACGTCACCAGCCGGGCAGATTGCCGAGACCGAGACGGAGCGTTCCGCTGGTTGAAAACTTTTGGATATCCACACCCACGTATAGGGTCCGAACTGCTTTTGACCCTCCGGACTTTCGAAGGTCAAGGGCATTGAAACTTGGGCGCTCGCCGGCAACGCTAGACCAGCGAGGACGACAATCAGAACCACCCATCGCGCCATTATCTACTCCTTTCGCGGTGCAGTTGTCGGCGGGTTCCTTCATAGTAGCGGTTTCTCATGCGCCGGCACGGCGCGCAAGGGCACTCGAACCAACGTGACTTCTCGACTTCCCGAAGATGACGCTCGATGCTCGAGAAGCTTTCGCCGCTGAAACCCGGAAAAACAATAAGACGCCTTGCAGCCGTGAAACGCTTGTCAACCCGCGTCGATCCTCCAGGAAGAGCCCTAGACAACAAACAAGGAAGCACGATGAAACGTTTACTTCACGCAGTATTTCCCACACTGGCAGCCTTCGCGCTATTAGGAAGTCCGGCTAATGCGCAAGGCACGCTTTCCGCCGCTCAAACGGAAACAATCGCGAAAGACGCTTACATTTACGGGTACTCCTTGGTGACCTCGGAGTTGACGCGCCTGGCGGCCACCAACACTACGAAGCCGAACCCGGAGACGCTTCAGGCGCCGATGAACGACATCGCCAACGTTCCCGAATATCCGCCGGCGACATATAAGGGTGTAACGGCCCCTAACGCAGACACCCTCTACACCTTTGGCTTTTTCGATTTGTCTAAAGAACCGATGGTATTCTCTTACCCGAACATGGGAAAGCGCTTCTTCCTCTTTCCGATGTATGACGAGTGGACTGACGTTGTTGGCGTTCCCGGGACGCGAACGATGGGTGGTGCGGCCCAGAAGATTCTTCTTAGCGGGCCCAACTGGCACGGCTCAGTCCCGCCGGGCATGAAACAAATCAAAATGCCGACGAACATCATGTTTATGATTGGCCGGGTCTATTGCGACGGTTCGGCTGCGGATCTTACGGCCGTTCATGCATTGCAAGCGCAGTTCAAACTCGCTCCGCTCAGCAAACTTGGACAGACATATACCCCGCCCACGGGCACGGCTGGTTCGAAGTACTCGCCCAAAGACATCGTGCGCGATGTGATCGCGTCGTGGAGTACGTCGGAATACTTCAATTTCATGGCTAAAGCGATGGTCGATAACCCGCCGGTGTTGCCGCGAGATGCCTCGATGGTAGCCGAGATGGCGAAGATCGGTCTCGCACCGGGTCAGCCGTTTGATATGGGCAAGCTTAGTCCGACGGCACAGAAGGCGCTTGCGAGCCTGCCGAAGGCGATCGTTTCTCAACTTGCAGAGCTAAAAAAGACTGGCGGCACCGTCGCTAACGGTTGGCTGATTCCGGCCGCGGCGGGTAGCTACGGCACGAACTACGCAGCGCGCGCCGCAGTATCGGCTTTTGGATGGGGTGCAAACCTCCCTCAGGACGCTATTTATCCCTATGCCCCGGGAGGCACGTCAGCGGCGCTGAACGGCGCACACACGTACAAGGTTCATTTCGCCAAAGGCCTGACGCCGCCGGCCAAAGGCTTCTGGTCGATTACCATGTATGACGATCGATTTTATTTTTACCCTAACGCGCTCAACAAACTGACCGTAAGCATGCGCAACCACCCGAAATTCAATGCTGATGGATCGCTCGATCTGTATTTCTCACACACGCAGCCCTCAGGAGTTGCGCAATCAAACTGGCTGCCTGCGCCGGCAGCAGCGTTTATTTTGATGATGCGGATCTATTGGCCCAATCCAAGTCCACCGTCGATTCTCAACAAGTCGTGGGTTCCACCTCCGGTCGTTAGGATGAAATAATAACGCCCACAATTCACTCTTTCCGTCAGCCGGGGGTTTGCAAATCTTGAACCTCGTCTTCGATCTCTTCTGCGACCGGCTCGTCGACAAGTTCCACGGATTCGACGGCTTCCGCGCCCGGAATTCCGTCGAAGTGAGTGTCGAAAGTATCCAGCGATGGGTTCCGAGTCATGGTCTTAATTGCGTAGGGTCTGTTAAGTTCTAACTGTGCCTCGCCCCCACAGACTAGCTTGCCCTCGAGGATCCGGCCGCCGACCTTAAGGCGTACGTTTTGGTCGCAAAATCGTTGAAGCTCTTCGTCCGTCATAAAAGCCCCATTCCCTAAGAGGTGCTCGCTGAACCTTGCCTTGTCTAGGCCCTTTCATAGGCGGCGAAAACGGCCTCACTTCGCCACCTGTCCCGTTGCATGATGGAGAACCATTTGAAATATGAAGCGCAACAATGTCTTAGTCATCATGTCTCTGCTCTCGATCATCCTTCTCTCGCTTCACTTGACGGATGACATCGTCTATGGGACCGATAAGTCACCGGCCTTAAACGTCGTTGCAATTGCGGTCCTCGTTATCTGGCTATACGGGACACTCGTGCTCGCCGAGCGGCGATCGGGGCACGCGATCATGCTCCTCGGATCGGTCGCGGGCATGATAGTTTTCGCTGTTCACGCGAGCAGATCGGGAGGACTTTCGGCTGGCACGATCGCTGCGTCCAGTGGAGCCTTCTTCTTCGTTTGGACTCTCCTCTCGCTCGCCGTGACCTCCGTCTTCTCCGCTATTCTGTCAGCGTACGGGTTATGGAATCTGCGACGTTCAAAGGCGCCGAATGCCAATCCGACTTATTGACCCGTCCAAAGATTGTCGCACACGCCAGGGCGTCAATCTTCCTTTGATAGCATTCTGATGGTCCTCACGCGCCCGTTTTGCTATTTTAGCCATATGAACCAGGCTACTGACGGGACTAGCCCCTTCGTCCTTAGGGCGATGGCGTCGCTGCGCATCTACGTCGGACTACTCTGGCTCGCCTACGGCACATCGAAGCTCGAACCGAATTGGGTCGGCGGCAAGCTTGAGTTCTTGCAGGCTGTAAAGTCCTGTTTACCAGCTACCGCTCCGCCATTTCGTGCATTTCTCGAGCATGTTGTGATCCCAAACCAGGCGCTCTTCGGACAGCTGATTGCCTTCGGCGAAACAGTCGTCGGAGTTGCTTTGGTGCTTGGCCTCGTATCGAAAGTTGCGGCCGCAGGTGGGATGTTTCTCTCCCTCAACTACTTTGTTGCCACCGGCGGCTACGCATCCCGTTTCGGTCTTATGACGCTCGAACTGCTCCTTTTCGTCGTCTGCCTCTTCTTGCTGGCCGCCCCGTCGAACCAGGCCTTCGCCCTCGACATCTTGATTGGCCGGCGGCGGTGCCCCCATTAGCGCTCCAAACTCCGCAAGGCGAGTTGGCCTTGAGCGATACATTTAACGAGAGAGCTGACTGAATATGGAAAGCCTCAACTGGGACGTCTACGTAACTCCAGGCCTGCCCATCGTTACTCGGGACCGGCCCCCAGGTGTGGGGCAGACGTATTTTCAGGCTATGGCGTCGACGCTAATCTACGGAAGCCGCGAGGCCGTTCTCGTGGATGCCTTCCTGACGGTCGGGCAGGCTAACGATTTGTCGGCGTGGATCGCTTCGAAAGGTAAGCGGCTCAAGGCAATTTACATTACCCATGGTCATGGAGACCATTGGTTTGGCGCCGGGACTCTTCTCGAGCGCTTCCCAGACGCAAAAGTACTGGCCACGTCCAGTGTGATCGAAGTAATGCGGGACAACGCTTCCCCGCAAGCCCTGCAGGGTATCTGGGAGCCATCCTTTCCGGCCCAGATCCCGGAGAAACTGGTGATGGCCGAAGAACTCGAACGCGGCACAATCGATCTGGAGGGGCAAGAGCTGCTCGCCGTTGAGCTGGGTCATACCGACACCGACAACACGACCTGCTTGCACGTGCCTTCGATCGGCCTCGTGGTTGCCGGCGATGCTGCGTACAATGACGTTCACCTCTATCTTGCTGAGTCCAACGCGCACAAACGACAAGAGTGGATTGCCGCGCTGGACAAGATCGAGTCGCTCCGGCCGCAATCGGTCGTTGCGTCGCATAAGCGACCTCAAAACAAAGACGATCCCAAGATCATCGAAGAGACGCGGCAGTACATCCGCGACTTCGACGGGCTAGCGAAGACAACAACTACCGCGCAAGACCTTTACGATAAGATGCTTGAACTCTATCCGAGCCGCGTCAATCCCGGTTGGGCGTTGTGGAGTTCGGCTCGCGCTGCTAAGCCGTAGATTGGGGCGAAGCTACTCGATCTGGTCGAGGATTCGGTCGAACCCGGCGATCTTGAGCACTCGGCGCAGACTCTCGTTAGCTCCGACGAGCGTGATCTGGCGGTCCAGCTGTTTAAGCCGCAGCAGCGCCAACTCGCGCAGCACGGTGGAGTCCAGGTAGGTGACCTTGCCCACGTCCACGATCACTGCGGGCTGGCCGTCTACGCTGGCAAATATCTTGGCGATCTCGTCCTTACGGGCAAGGTCATATTCCCCCTCAAGCGTGATGCGAAGTGTTTCCGTCATTTGGTCGGCTCTTTCTCTCGCGCAAAATGCGGATTGGCCGACTCAGTAAACGGTCAAGGCGTATTGGGGTGAGGTAATTACTATTATACGAAGCCGTACTATTCCCCGCTTTGCGCCGGCCGCCATCGCTTCGCGCGGGTTAGGCGGCGGAGCCTCCGCCGAAAAGACTGTGTCTCTTAAAGCTCAGCGGACCACCGGTAATACGCGTTTGGCGCACTCTTTGAGATCTCCGTGGGCGCGAATCTCGCCGGCGCTCAAAATACGCGACGACGATTGCTGCATCGTCCCGAACGGATCTCGTTGCAAAAATGTGTTCGTGTATAGCGGACGCGGGGTCTTTGGCCCGATCTTTTCGCACCTGTTCGGCGACCTCTTTTAACAGATGCTCTCCTTCGACAAGATTGCGTGAGTGCTCGATGACTCCGTCAGTATATAGAACGAGCAGCGAGTTGCCGGGGCACGTCAGGTCGCGTGTCTCAAATGAGGCCTGGTCGATAAACCCTAGCGGCAAAGATCCGAACTCCAACCATTGCGAATCGGCGGTTGGCGTGACAAGTAACGGAGGCGGATGTCCCGCCAGAGCATAGTGAACTACGCGGCTCGTGGGATCGATGGTTGCCACAACCACAGTGATGATTGGGGTAGCCTCGCGAACCAACTCGGCGTTAGCGCGCGCCAGGATTGCGCCCGGGTCGGGAGTGACGATGCTCGATAAAAGCAGCGCACGTCGGGCTCGGTTCATTGCCACTGCGGCCTGAACGCCATGACCGGCAACGTCCCCCAGAATAACCAGAACTCTTCCGTCACCGAGCTGCACTACGTCATACCAATCCCCGCCCACGAGCCGATCCTCTTCGGCGGGCGTATAGATCGCGTTGAATCTGAGGCCCGCAACCTCCGGCATTGGCGACGGGATAAAGGCTTGCTGAAGGGCATCGGTGATGCGCCGTTCCGCGATATACGCCGCTTGCAACTGTCGCACTCGGTTCTCGTGGTCATCGGATTGCCGGGACTTGTCCTCCAACCGGCTGCGAAGCTTGTAATCTTGTATCAGGGAAACAGTCCCGATCAATAGCAATATGAGGACCGCGCCGGCTGCAAGTAGGCCGCCCTGCCGAATGGCATGGAAGGTTTGCGTGGCGATCTCCGCGTGGCGCCGCGCCAGAGTATGATCGACGGCTCGAACGTCAGCTCGAAAGCGGTCCACCAGACGTTTCCCGACCAACTCCCGGATCGGCCGATTGGAGTGCCGTGCG
>CAZMPP010000080.1:0-9944 GCA_964568035.1 uncultured bacterium | reverse complement strand
GGGCTATGATCGTCGCCGTTCCCCGCGAAGCCGCGGTAAGAGAGCGCAGGGTAGCGCTCGTGCCCGAAACCGTCGCGAGATTTGCCAAATCGGGCGTCAACGTTTGCCTCCAGCAGGGCGCGGGCGAGGCGGCGGCATTCCCCGATGCACTCTATACTGCGGCCGGCGCGACGTTTGCCGCCGATGCGGCGTCGCTCGCCGCCGGCGCGGACGCCGTCGTAACCGTCGGGCGCCCCAGCGACGAGGTGCTGGCTGCGGTAAGACCCGGCACGACGGTCGTCGGCTTCTTCAATCCATTGGGCGATCCGGCGTATCTCGCGCGCTTGGCCGACGCCAAGGTCACCGCGCTGGCGATGGAGATGATTCCGCGCATTACGCGCGCGCAATCGATGGACGCGCTCTCGTCGCAGAGCAATATCGCCGGATACAAAGCCGTTCTCCTGGGAGCGAGCTCGCTCTCGAAGTTCTTTCCGATGCTCACCACCGCCGCGGGTACGATTCCGCCGGCTAAAGTTTTGGTGCTCGGCGCGGGCGTTGCCGGACTGCAGGCCATCGCGACGGCGCGGCGCCTGGGTGCGGTCGTTAGCGGGTACGACGTGCGCGCCGCGGTCAAAGAGCAAGTGCAATCGCTGGGCGCGAACTTCCTCGAATTCGATCTCGGCGGAGATGCCGAAGGCGCCGGCGGTTACGCAAAAGAGCTCACCCCCGAGCAACAAGAACGGCAACGAGCGTGGATGGTCGAGCAGATCGCCGCCAACGACGTCGTCATCACGACGGCGCTGGTTCCAGGGCGCAAGGCCCCGATGCTCGTCAGCGAAGCTGCGGTTGCGGCGATGAAGCCTGGAAGCGTGATCGTCGACATTGCCGCCGAGGCCGGCGGCAACTGCGCGCTCACCGTCGCCGACCAAATCGTTACGACGCCGGGCGGCGTGACGATCGTCGGCACGACGAATCTTCCGAGCACGATGCCTGCCGATGCGAGCCGGCTCTACTCGCGCAACGTTTACGCGCTGCTCTCGCCGTGGGTTAAAGACGGCGTTTTTAATGTCGATCCGGAGGACGACGTCGCCAAGGGTGCCGTCGTCGTTCGCGACGGAAAGGTGCTCGTGGGAGGAAACGCCTCGTGACGGAACTCGCCGATCTCATTGCGCCGCTCACCGTTCTCGTACTCGCGGTCTTCGTCGGCTTTGAGGTGATATCGAAAGTGCCGACGACGCTGCATACCCCCTTGATGTCGGCAACCAACGCGATCCACGGCATCGTACTGGCCGGCGCGATCGTCATCGTCGCCGGACTCTTCGGGGTCGAGCACGGCACCGGCATGGTGGTGCTCGCCGTGGCCGCGGTTACGCTTGGAGCGATCAACGTCTTTGGCGGGTTTGCGGTCACCGAACGCATGCTGCAGATGTTCCGCCGCAAGGACGACGCGAAATGAAGGTGTGGATCGACCTCGCCGATCTCGTCGCAGTCGCCTTCTTCATCTACGGCCTGCACGAGCTGAACTCGCCCGCCACCGCGCGCCGCGGCAATCGCTTCGCGATGGCCGGCATGGCCATCGCTTTAATTGGAATCATCGTACGCACCGGCGCCGTCGGCTGGGAGGCGATCGCGATCGGCGTCGCTATCGGCGGCATCGTCGGCATTTACGCAGCCCTCAAAGTTAAGATGACCGCAATGCCGCAGATGGTCGCACTCTATAACGGTGCGGGCGGCGGAGCGGCGGCGCTCATTTCGACCGTGGAGCACTACGTCGTTCACGGGGGCGCGATGAACGATGTCATCGCCGTGTCGCTCGTTCTCTCCGCGATCATCGGCGCGGTCAGTTTCTCCGGCTCGATCGTGGCGTTTCTCAAGCTTCAAGAAGTGATGACCGGGCGTCCGATAACCTATCCGGGCCAGCAGGTCGTCAACGCACTGGTTCTGCTCGCAATCGTCGGCCTTGCAGCATGGTTCGTCGTCTCGCTCGGTGCGCTGCCGGCATGGGGCTATGCCGCGCTGCTGCTCGGTGCGCTGATGCTCGGCGTCCTCTTCGTCCTGCCGATCGGCGGTGCCGATATGCCGGTCGTCATCTCGCTGCTCAACTCGTTTACCGGCGTCGCCGTGGCGATCACCGGATTCGAGATCGAATCGAAGCTGCTCATCATCTGCGGCGCTCTGGTTGGCGCGAGCGGAACGATCCTGACCGTTGCAATGAGCCGCGCGATGAACCGCCCGCTGACCAACGTGCTCTTCGGTGCGTTCGGTTCGGCCGGCGGCACCGAGGTGGCCTCAGCGAGCGGCGGCCCACAACAAATTCGCAGCGCCAGCGCCGACGACGTTGCGGTGATGCTCGCCTATGCTTCGAAGGTCATCTTCGTTCCCGGATACGGCATGGCGGTAGCCCAAGCGCAGCATAGCGTTAAGGCACTGGCCGACCAGCTCGAAAAGCGCGGCGTTAAGGTGCTCTACGCGATTCATCCGGTTGCCGGACGCATGCCGGGGCACATGAACGTGCTGCTCGCCGAAGCGAACGTGCCGTACAATCAGCTGCTCGACATGGAAGATGCCAATCCCGAGTTTCCGACCGCAGACGTCGCACTCGTCATCGGCGCTAACGACGTCACCAATCCCGCGGCCCGCAACGTCACGAGCTCGCCGATCTACGGCATGCCGATCCTCGACGTCGACCGCGCCGGCAACGTCGTCGTGCTCAAGCGCTCGATGCGCTCCGGCTTCGCCGGCATCGAAAATCCGCTCTACGAAATGCCCAACTGCTCGATGCTCTTCGGTGACGCCAAAGCTTCGGTCGACGCCCTGACCTCCGCCGTCAAGGCCCTGTAACGCCAGCAGGCGAACGCCTACCCAACACGCACTCGGCGCCTTTGCCGGCGCCGTCAACGGAGGTTGGAGCATGCCTCTCTACAAACGGCTCTTCGCCGAACTCTTCGGTACATTTTGGCTCGTGCTCGGCGGCTGCGGCAGCGCCGTGCTCGCGGCGGCTTTCCCCAAGCTCGGCATCGGATTTCTCGGCGTCGCCATTGCATTCGGATTGACGCTGCTGACGATGGCCTTCGCGATCGGCCCGATCTCCGGCTGCCACATCAATCCTGCGGTGACGGTCGGACTCTGGGCAGCGCGCCGGTTTCCCTCGCGCGACGTCCTTCCGTACATCGTGGCGCAGGTCGTCGGCGGCATTATCGCCGGCGGCGTGCTCTACGCGATCGCCAGCGGCCAGGCCGGCTTCTCGACGGCCGGCGGATTCGCTTCCAATGGCTACGGGGAACATTCCCCGGGACAGTTTTCGCTAGCCGCGTGCGCGATCACTGAAGTCGTGATGACGCTCGTGTTCATCTTTATCATCGCGGCTTCGACCGATAAGCGAGCCATTGCGGGCTTCGCGCCGATTCCGATCGGCCTGTCGCTAACGCTGATTCACTTGATCAGCATTCCGGTGACCAATACGTCGGTCAATCCGGCTCGTTCGACGGGCGTTGCGATCTACGTGGGCGGCTGGGCGATCGCGCAGCTCTGGCTCTTCTGGGTTGCCCCGATCGTCGGCGGCGCCATCGGCGGAAAGATCTACGACTGGCTCTTTGCGCCGGCAGTTCCGCAGCCCGAAACCGAGGTCGCGACCGTTACTTAGGCTTCGCCCTAAGAAGGAACGGCCGGCGTCGGGCCGCCCGGCAACGGCGGCGGCATGGGGGGCGGCGGCAGATCTTCCGGAGCAGTCGTCGGGCCGCGCTTGCGCTTTTTGCGCTCGGTGATCTCGATGACGACGATGTAGAGCACCGGGACGATCGCCAGATTCATGATCGTGGAAACGATCATGCCGCCCAACACCGCCGTCCCGAGCGAGATGCGCGACTGCGCGCCGTCGCCGTGCGCAAAGGCGAGCGGCAGAATGCCGAGGATGAACGCGATCGACGTCATCAGGATCGGGCGCAGACGCGTCGCAGCCGCTTCCGCTACCGCGGCGATCGGTTCGAAGCCCTGCTCGCGCAGTTGATTGGCAAATTCGACGATGAGGATCGCATTCTTCGCCGCCAATCCGATCAGCATGACGTAGCCGATCTGCGCGTAAACGTCCGACGACGTGATCGGGATCGGGACCGGATGTCCCGCCAGTATCGAGTGCACGATCTGGCTGGCGAGCTCGACGAGCCGGCGAATGTATATCGCACCGATCGCGCCGAGCAGCGCGACCGGGACCGCAAGCATGATGACAAACGGCGTAGCCAAGCTCTCGTATTGAGCGACGAGCACGAGGAAGACGAAGAGCAAGCCCATTGCAAAGACGGCGATGGTCTGCGGTCCGCTCTGCACTTGCTGGCGGGCGATACCGCTCCAGTCGTAACCCATGCCCTTAGGCAAATTTGCCTCGACATGCTTCTGTATGGCGGTTAGCGCCTGCCCCGAACTCGCGCCGATCCCCGGGTTGCCGTCGATCTCGATAGCGTTGTACTCGTTGAAGCGCATGATCGCGACGTTATTGGTCGTCTGCTTCGTCTGCAGGAACTGGCTTACGGGCATCATCGCTCCCGCCGAGTTCGCAACGTAGATGCGAGAGTAGTCGGTGGGCGAGGTGCGCTGCCTGGCGTTGGCCTGAACGATGACTTGATACGAGCGCGTCCCGTAGTCGAAGAAGTTCACGAACGTCGATCCGGTCGTTGCATTGATCGTATCGAAGAAGGCCGACGGCGAGACGCCGAACGCCAGCGCCTTGGAACGGTCGAACACGGTGGTCAAGTACGTCCCGGTAAAGATCGTCGGGAAACGCACCTGCGACAGCGTGGAGTCCTGCCTCGATTGAGTCAGCACGGCATTGCCGACCTTGTTGAGCGCCGGCAGTCCCAGGTTGTTGATGTCTTCGATCTCGATGGCGAAGCCGCCGGTCGAGCCGAGACCGGGGATCGCCGGCGGATTGGCCGGATACGCAGTCAAGTTTGGAATCTTGGAAAACTGCGTGTACAGGTCGTATTGCATCGCCAGCGATGAGTTCTGCACGCCTTTGCGCTCGGAGAGCGGCTTGAGCTGCAGGAACATCGTTGCTTGATTCGAGCTATTGTTGGCGAAGCCGAAGCCGATGCCGGAAGTGACGGCCTCGACCTGCGGCAGCTTGAGCATGGTCCCTTCGAGGCGTTTCACCATTGCCGTGGTTTGATCGATCGACGCCTGAATCGGCAGCGAGACGATAATGTAGAGCAGGCTCTGATCTTCGTTGGGCAAGAATCCGGTCGGCGTTATCTTGAACATGATCCCCAGGCCGGCGATCGCCGCTAGGAAGACCACGAGCATCAATCGCTGCCGCGCGATCAATTTGGGAACCAGCTGCCGGTACCATTCCGTCAGCGCGTGCAGCCGAAGGTTGAACCAGACCATGAACCGGTTCGTTGGTGGATCCGCCCCGTGTACGAGCACGTAAGTTAGCACCGGAGCCAGCGTCATTGCCGTGAAGAGCGAGATGCCGATCGCGGCGGCCATCGTCAATGCAAACTGTTGGAACAGCAGGCCGGTCGTGCCCGGTAGAAAGGCGACCGGAACGAATACCGACATGAGCACGAGGGACGTTGCAACGACGGCGCCGCCGATTTCACGCATCGCTCGCGCGGTTGCTTGAAACGGATTGGTCTTATCGTCGACGATGTGGCGAACGATATTCTCCAAGACGACGATGGCGTCGTCGACGACCAGACCGGTCGCCAAAGTCAACCCGAAAAGGGTCAGCGTGTTGATCGAAAACCCGAGCAGCTTCATCGCGGCGAACGTTCCGATCAGCGAGACCGGAATTGTGATCGACGGAATCAGCGTGCTATGCCAATTCTGTAAGAAGATGAAGATGACGAGCACCACTAGGGCGATGGCGATGAGCAGGGTGACGAAAACTTCCTTGATCGATGCCCGCACGAAATCGGACGTGTCGAAAGCGATCTTATAAGCGTAGCCGGTCGGCATCGTCTGGGCGATTTGGGCCATGGTCGCGCGCACGTTCTTGGAAATCTGCAGCGAGTTTGCCGTGGGTTCGCCCTCGACCGCCAGCACCACGGCGGTTTCGCTGTTGTAGCGGGCCGAGGTGATGTAGTTCTCAGCTCCCAGCTCGACTCGCGCGACGTCGCCCAAACGCAAATATCCGCCGTTAGGCTGCGCCTGCACGACGATCTGCTTGAACTCCTCGGGCGTTTGTAGCCGCCCGTTGATCGAAATAGGGATTTGGAACGGCTGCGAGCCCGTCGTCGGCGGCTGGCCGATGGCGCCCGGGGCGACGTCGGCATTGTTCTGCTTGATGACGTTGATGATCGTGTCGAGCGAAACGTTGTTGGATTGGAGCTTGTGCGGGTCAACCCAGATGCGCATGCCGTAGGTGCGGTCGCCAAGGACCTCGACTTGGCCGACGCCGGGAACGCGCTTGAGGTTCTCGATGACGTTGAGGTCGGCGTAGTTGCTGACCGCTACGTCCGAGACGGCCGAACTCGTGGAGAGCATCGCCACGGCGATGGTGATGTTTCCCGAACTCTTTTGGACGCTGACGCCTTGATTCTGCACCGCCTGCGGCAACTGCGAGAGCGTCAAATCGACGCCGTGCTGAACGTTGGTCTGGTCGGTGGTGGGATCGGTTCCGAGAGCGAAGGTGCAGGTGATCACGCTGGTGCCGTTCGCGCTGGAGTAGGATTGCATGTACTGCAGGCCGTCGGCGCCGTTGATGTTGATCTCCAGCGGCGTCGTCACCGAACGCATCACCATCTCCGCGGTGGCGCCGGGATACTGCGACGTCACGGTAACGGTCGGCGGCGAGATCTGCGGATACTGTGAGACCGGAAGTGCGGGGATCGTAATCAGGCCGGCCAGCAAGACGATAAAACTCATGACCCCCGCAAAAAGCGGACGTCTAAGAAAGAACTCGATCACGAGGAGGCGGCGCCACGGTCCGTCGCGTTCATCCGGAAACGAGCGTTCGCATGCCGGACCCGCAAATTCCTGGCGCCCCTATCGCACGCGCCACGCGTAGGCATTCCAGGTCGGGAGGAATGCGTTGGGCGAGAAACCGTGCAAACGCTTGCGATACGCGTAGACGTAATCGGCATTGAAGAGGTAGAGGATCGGAACCTGTTCGGCGACGATTCGCGCGATTCGTCCGTAGATTCGCTTGCGCGCGTTCTGTTCCGTCGAGCTCAATGCCGCCGTTTCGAGGCGCTGCACTTGCGGCGAACACCATCGCATGTAGTTGGACGGTGCTCCGCAACCCAAGACGGCCGAGTCGTCGGGGTCTGCCCCCATCGTCCACGGCACGTAGGCCAGATCGAAGAGGCCGGCGGCGAGCACGCCGGTGTGGGGAAGAAAGAGCTGCGCGTTGCTCACCGACTTGACGGTTACGTCGATACCGCGCTGGTGCAAGGCCGCTTGCACGGTCGTCGCCACGCGCACGCCGGTCGCCGTCTCGGAAAACTGCGCGTACGTTAAATGAAGCGGCACCCCGTTGCGGAGGCGCATTCCGTCCGGACCGCGCCGCCACCCGGCCTCGTCCAGAAGACGATCGGCCCGCGCGGGATCGTAATCCGGCTCGCGCACCGACGGGTCGAACGCCCACGAAAACCGCGGCTGGATCATGTCCGTTACCGGATAATAGCCCAGCGTTATCTTGCGTGAGATTGCCGGGCGGTCGACGGATGCCGCCAGTGCCCGGCGGACCCGCACGTCGCTGAGCGGCGGGCGTGACGTGTTGAGCGCCAGACCCGCCACGACGGAGGTCGGCACGGTAAGCAACTCGATCCCTTTCCCGCGGACGATGACCGTTTGCGCCGGAGCGACGAGGTTCCAGTCGAGCTCGCCGGATTGGAGGAGAAGCAAGTTCGTAGACGGATCGGGCACCGATCTCACCACCAGCTCCCGAACTGCGGGGACTCCGCGCCAGTATCGTGGATTGGCCGCGTAGCGCAGCCCTTCGCCGCGACGCCAGGAGAGAAACCGGTACGGCCCGTCGCCGACCTGCGGTGCCGCATTAAAAGAGGCGCGGGCCAAGGGCACTTGCGCAGCGAGAACGTGCTCGGGCAAAACGAACTGCGGCGTGAACCCATACGAGAAGTAGGTCATCACGGCCGGCGCCCAAGCCCGCTTCAAATGAAAGACGGCGGTCTGAGCGTCGGGCGTTTCGGCACGGTCGATCAGGTCGTAGCCCTCGTGCGTACGCACCGGATTTCGCGGGTCCAAAATGGCGCGCAGCGTGAAGATGACGTCGCGTGAAGTCACCGGCTTGCCGTCGCTCCAGCGCACGCCGCGCCGCAATCGGTAGCGAATCGTTCGCCCGTCAGTCGAGAGCCCGCCGTTGGCAACCGTGGGTATCTCTCGAAGCAGCGCCGGCTCGGGCTGCCCTCGCGGATCCAAATCGATGAACGGCTCAAAAACCAAGCGAGCAAGCTGCTGCTCGACCGAGGCGGCATCGGGGTTCAGAAAGAGCGGGTTGAGGTTGCGGGGATCGGCCGCGATGTCGAAGCTGACGGAGGAGGCCGGCCGCCCCGAACCGGCCGGGCTGCAGCCCCCCGCCAGGTTCAAGGAGACAAGCATTATTGCCAACCATCCACGGCGGCTTGCGCCGAATGGATTGCCGGTGTTATTGTTAGACAGCCGAAAATCTTTCGGCATTATCGCTTCTATGTCGAACATGGTGCTGATGACAGAAGAGCTTGACGAGCTCGATCTCCGGCTTCTCGACGCGTTGCAGCGCAACGCGCGGTCTACCTTTACCGAACTGGGCGCGGTCGTAGGCCTCAAGCCCCCCGCCGTCCACGATCGCGTCAAGCGTCTCGAGCAGCGAGGTTATATCCGCGGCTATTCCGCTCAGCTCGATCCCAATCGCCTCGGACTGCACTTGACCGCCTTCGTCAGCTGCTACACCTCGCCCGATTGCGCCTATGACGAGTTCACGCGGCGCTTGAGCGAGATGCCCGAAATTTGCGAAGTGCATTCGGTCGCCGGTGAAGAGACCTTCCTTTGCAAAGTGATGACGCGCTCGACGCAGCACCTCGACGAGCTGCTCGCTCGCCTCAAGGCGACGCCGGGCATGGCGCGCACGCGAACCACCGTGGTGCTCAGCGTCCCGTTCGAACGCGTCGGAGTCACGGTACCGTGAACTCGAATACCGGCCTGCGCGCGCCCGGACATCCGCTGGGCATCCATCGCGTCCTCGAACCCAAGGGTGCGATGCCGCAGCAGGCGTGGCGTCTCGACAACACGCCCACTGCGGCTGCCAACGAAATCCTTTGCCAGGTCGAAGCGCTCAACATTGACTCGGCCTCCTTCAAACAGATCGCCGACGAGTGCGGCTTCGACCCGCAGCGCATCGGCGAACACATCGCCAAGATCGTCGGCGAGCGCGGCAAGCAGCACAATCCAATAACGGGGAGCGGCGGAATGTTCGTCGGCCGCGTGTTGGAGATCGGCGAGTCGCTGCGCGAGAATATCGATCTGCGCGCCGGCGAGCGCATCGCTTCGCTCGTATCGCTGACCCTGACGCCGCTTCAGATCGACTCGATCGAAGGCGTCGACGTCGCGACCGGCCGCGTCTGGGTCAGCGCCAAAGCAATTCTCTTTGAAAGCGCGCTGTGGGCCCGGCTACCGGAAGACGTTGATGAAGGCGTCGCCTTGGCCGTCTTCGACGTCGCCGGGGCGCCGGCGCAGACGCGCCGGCTCTGTTCGAAAGGCCAAACCGTCGTCGTCATCGGCGCCGACGGCAAGAGTGGGATGCTGGTCTGCGCCCAAGCCAAAGCGCGCACCGGCGCGCGAGGCCGCGTGATCGGCGTCGTGCCCGATGCATCCTCACCGGCAGCCGCGGTGCTGCTGCATTGCGGCGTGGTCGACGAACTGATCGTTGCCGACGCGCGCGATGCGCTGGAAACGAGCTCGCGCGTCACCGGCGCGGCGCCGCAGCTGGCCGATCTGGTGATCAACTGCGTCAACGTTCCCGGCACGGAGCT
>CAZMPP010000079.1:0-9950 GCA_964568035.1 uncultured bacterium | reverse complement strand
TGCCCATCGCTTGCACCTGGCTGCCAGCGGCGCGCGCGGCTATTTGCGACGCCTCCTCGGGGGATCGGATGCAATCGTCGCCGTCACCGGCGGTTATGCTTGGAGCATCAATGCCAGCGTCCGCTCAGACGCGGAAACGTTTCTCGCGCTATGCAAGAGCGACGAACCCGAATCGCTCGAGACGGCCATCGCGTTGTACGGCGGTGAGTTTCTTGCCGGCGAAACCGCCGATTGGCTCCAGCCGATGCGCGTACGCTGCGCCGCCGCCTACGCCTGCGCTTTGGAGGCGTTGGCGCAGCGGGCCGAGGCGGCACGCGACTATGCCGGCGCGCTGAGCGCCGGATTCAAGCTTCAAGATGCGGAGCGCGGCCACGAAGGCGCGACGTGGCTAATCATGCGCTGCTTCGCGGCGCTAGGATTGCGCGATCGAGCGGAGCTGCAGTACGAATCGCTGTGCAACTATTTGCGCCTGCGTTTGGGCGTCGAACCAACCCTCGAAACGACCGCGCTGGCACGACAGCTCAAGTCAGGTCGAAGAGTCTACGGAGAGTTCGCCGAGAGGGGCGACGTTATGATGGTCCCGTAAACCGCGGCTAATCAAAAAGAGAGGGTACTATGGCTATTTCAAGGCAAGCCCGACCCATTTACGACCGCCGCGGGGCATCCCGGTTGTTTCTCCGGGCGTGATTTGAACTTCGTGAATGAGATCGATTACTTCGTGACGGCCGAAGCCGCCGTGCGGCCCGCCGAGGATGTCCAGCTTCGTTGATCCCGGAGCTGGGCGTCGGACTTGTTTACTTCAGCGAATTGGAGGAGCTCCGGCGTAGCATCGACCTGACGGCATACGATCTCTTGGAGATCGAGCCTCAGACGTTCTGGAGCATCGATGCGGCCGGAGGGATCGCGGCCAACGCCGGAAAGCTCGCCGACCTTGCGGCGCTTCCGACGACCCGCCTCGTCCACAGCGTGGGGCTGCCGGTTGGAAATGCGGCAGCCCCAGGTGTCGACGCCCTAAAACTACTGGCCGAAAACGTGCGCGTTCTAAAACCGCCGTTCGTCAGCGAACATCTCAGTTTCAATCGGGTCGCGCACGGTAAGGGCGAGCGCTGGACCGGCTTTCTCTTACCGCCGCCGCAATCGCTCGATGCCGTCGCGGTGGCGGTCGAACGCCTTCGCCGTCTGCGCGAAGCGCTCGGCGTTCCGGTCGCCTTCGAAACGGGCGTCAATTATTTTCCGCCGTGCGACGATGACATGGCAGACGGCCAGTTCTTCGCTGCCGTCGCCGAGCACGCCGACTGCGGGATTCTTCTCGACCTTCACAATCTGCTCGCCAACGAGCGCAACGGCCGGCAAAGCGTCGAGAGCGTGCTCGACGCCATTCCATTCCATCGAGTCTGGGAAGTTCACGTAGCGGGCGGCCATTTGCACCGCGGCTTTTATCTCGACGCGCATCACGGTTTGGTTTCGCGCGAGCTGCGCTTGCTGGCCGAACACGTCGTTCCGCGGCTTCCCAATCTTCGTGCAATCGTTTTCGAGGCCCACCCCGATTCGCTGCGCGGGATCGAACGGGAGCAGCACGACGAACAACTCGAATGGCTGCGCAGCCTCTGGGCGCAGCGCGGACGACATGCCGAGACGACCCGCGCGGTTGCGGTGCGCGAGCGGCTGCCCACGTTTGCCGAAGCGCGCACGCGCGTGGCGGAAGATCAGCGGCAAACCGCCGAGCGTGTCGAGCGCGCGGGCGGGATCGAGGACGAATCGCGCGCTTACGCTTTAGTCCGCGAGCTCATCGGAGAGATGCGCGGCGGGATGCTGCTCAAGTCCACGCCATTGGTGACGCGCCTGCTGCTGGCAACGCTCGGCGTGAAAGCGTTTCAAAAAATATTCGAGCGCTACTGCGCGCAGGTTCCACCGGCCATGTTTCCCGCGCAAGAGGGGGCGCAGTTCCTGAGTTTTCTCGAAGGTGAATCGGACGAGGTGCCGTGCCTGCGCGAAACGCTGGAGTTCGAACGCGCGGTCCTCGACGTCGTCGCGACCGGTCAAGCAAAGCGCGCCTACTTTCCTTACCATCCGGGACAGCTCTTCATCGCCCTGGGGAAGCGCATGCGTCCCCAAATTACCGACCACGAACCCTACGAGATCGAAATTCGCCCGCACGGCATCAGCCTGCGGCGCGTGACCGAGCGGCACCCCGCCGCCTCGTAGTCGCCGGGGCCCGGGCGGCCGGCGGTTGCCTGGAACCCGCGAGTATCCCGACGGAAGTTAGAGGGCCTGTCGAAATTCGGGCTCGCCGTTCGACGTACGGGCAGAACGCCAACTATAAGGAGAGGCTAGAAACAATGAGGTTCGCAGTTCTGGTCAAGGCCAACAAGGATTCCGAAGCGGGAGTTCTGCCCACCCGCGAGATGCTCGAAGAGATGGGCAAGTTCAACGAGCAGCTCACCAAAGACGGCATCATGCTGGCGGGCGAAGGCCTGCACGCAACTTCTAAAGGCGCTCGGCTGCGCTTCGACGGTGGCCGAACGACGGTCATCGACGGCCCGTTTGCCGAAACGAAGGAGCTGGTCGCCGGCTTTTGGATCGTCCAGGCCAAATCAAAGGCCGAAGTCGTCGAGCGGTTCATGCACGCGCCCTTCGACGGCGGGCAAGTTATCGAGATCCGCCAAATCTTCGAAGCCGAGGATTTCGGCGAGAACCTGACGCCCGAGATCCGCGAGCGTGAGGCCCGTCTTCGGGAGGGCGCGAAATGAAGTTCATCTCAATCGTAACCATCGATCCCGCCAAGCACCCTCACGCCAGTCCCGAAACGATGGAACAGATGGGCAAGCTTATCGCCGAGATGCGCGCCGCAGGCGCGTTGCTCGACACCGGAGGACGCGACGGCAGCATGGACGAGTTCTCGATTGCACGGAAGAACGGCCGTTCGACGGTCACCGACGGCCCGTTCGCCGAATCGAAAGAGGTCGTGGGCGGCTTCGCGCTCTTCGAGGTGGAGAACCGCGACTCGGCCCTGGCTTGGACGAACCGTTTTCTCGATGTGCTCGGCGGTGACGCGACGTGCTACGTGCACGAGGTCTCGCCCACGCCCTAATGCCGGCGGGCGAGCTCGATGAAACCATCGCGGCGATTTGGCGCATCGAATCGCCAAAACTCATCGCAACGCTCTCGCGCCTGCTGCGCGACGTGGGGCGCGCCGAGGAAATCGCACAGGATGCCTTCGTTCTGGCCATCTCGCAATGGCCCGACGAGGGCATTCCACGCAATCCCGGTGCGTGGCTGACGACCGTTGCGAAGCGAAAGGCGATCGACGAGATTCGCCGGAGCGAGATGCTGGCGCGCAAAACCACCGAGCTCGCTTACGATGAAGGCGCTGTGCCTCCGGCGGACGACTTCGCGGCGGCACACGACGGGATCGACGACGATATGCTGCGCTTGATGTTCGTCGCCTGCCACCCCGTGCTCGCACAGGAAGCCCGGGTAGCGCTGACCCTCAAACTTGTCGGAGGCTTGACCACGGCCGAGATCGCGCGCGCCTTTCTCGTTTCCGAAGCGACCGTCGCGCAGCGCATCGTTCGCGCGAAACGCACTCTGGCGCAGGCAAAGATTCCCTTCGAGGTACCGGCGGCTGCCGATCGCCGCGCGCGCTTGGCGTCGGTGCTGGAAGCGATCTATCTGATCTTCAACGAGGGTTACGCAGCGACGGCCGGCGACGATCTTCTCCGCCCGGAGCTCGTCGAAGACGCGTTGCGTTTGGGCCGTATGCTGGCGCAGCTCGCTCCCTACGAGCCCGAAGTGCACGGGTTGGCGGCGCTATTGGAAATTCAGGCGTCGCGGATGCGCGCGCGCGTCGCCGCGAGCGGCGAGCCGATCCTTCTTCTCGATCAAGATCGCGCGAAATGGAATCGCTTACTGATCGGCCGCGGCCTCGCGGCGCTCTCCCGCGCCGAAGAACTTGCGACGGAGCCCGGACCGTACGCGTTGCAGGCCGCAATCGCCGCCTGTCATGCGCGAGCGCTAACGGCCGAGCAGACCGACTGGCGACGCATCGCCAAACTTTACGACGCGCTCGCCCGGGCGATGCCGACGCCGGTCGTCGAGCTCAATCGCGCGGTCGCCGTCGGAATGGCCTCCGGACCGCAGGAAGCGTTGCAAATCGTCGACGCGCTGCGCGACGACGCGACGTTGCGCGCCTACCATCTGCTTCCGGCCGTTCGTGGCGATCTGCTCTTCAAACTTGGCCGTTTCAAAGACGCCCAAATCGAGTTCGAGCGGGCGGCGAAGCTCGCCGGAAATATGCGCGATCGCGTACTGCTACTCGATCGCGCCGCGGCGAGCCGAGGCCGGCTCGAGCAGCTCGGCGGTTAACTCCCAGCGCGCGCGCACGCCGAGTTTGCTGAATACTGCTTCGACGTGGTGGTCGACCGTACGCACGCTGATCTCGAGCGCGCGAGCAATTTCGCGATTCGATCGTCCGGCCGCAGCCAGCCGCGCGACCTCGCGCTCGCGTGGAGTCAAACGCGCACCAAACGGTGCGTACTTGAGTTTTCGCGTTTCGCCGGCGGCGAGTCGCGCCACGTCGGAGATGGCGCCGCAGGCCTCATAGATCCGGCCGGCGGCGCGAACGTTCCCGGCAAGCTCCAGCGCCGTGGCTTCGTACATCCGCCAACCAAGTTTGTGAAAACGGGCCGCCGCCCCCGAAGCGGACTGTGCCGCGGCAACGTGGCGGCCTTGGCGGCGCAGTAGGGTCGCGCGGCAGAGTGCGACGTGGCCGGCGGCGGCCGGCGCGAGCGCACCGCCGAAATACTCATCGGCTTGCCCAACAGCCGCCTCGGCAACTTCGTTGGAAGCAAAACGCGCCGCACAGAGCTGTATCGCGGTGTACGGGTCGATGAAGCGCTCGCCGATGCAGCGCTCGAGTACGGCACGCAAATCTTTTGCCATGCCGCGGACCTGCATCACCTCCGCAAATCCGGGAAGCAGCACGCCGCAAGATTCGGCGTCGCGTTGCGCCATCGCATCGAGCAGCAGCTGTACGTCGAAGAATGCGTCCACGAGAGCCAGATCGCCGACGCGCATGCCCGCGTTGACCGCATTGCCGGCATCGAAGGCTTCGTTGTGGCGCCCCGACGGGCGCCAGCGCAAATTGGCGCGCATCACTTCGCGCAGTGCGGGAAGGTCGCCCTCGAGCGCCGCGATGCGGGTGCGGTCCTTCATCACGTGGCGATGCACGTCGTTGATCTCGCCGGCGCTGCGGGCCGCGTAACGTTCGGCGCGATCGGCGTACGTTCGCGCCGCCGCTAAATCGCCGTAGCGGCACGCGATCTCGACGCCAACGCCATACGCCAGTACGGTTCCGCGAATACCGAGGCCGCTCGCGATCCGGACGGCTTCGTCGACCAGCCTCAGCGTCTGCTCGAGCGGTGTTACCAGCGCGCCGATTTCGGCTTTCGCCATGTAGTAGCGCAAGCGCACTTCGCCGTCGCCGAGCGATTCGGGGTCGACTCCAGCCAGCAGGCGCGCCGATTCGGCAAGGCGTCCCGAGTAGCACAGGCCGTAGGCAATGATGAGCATCGCGATTCGGCCGCGGTCCTGGCTCTCTGGAAGGCCGACCGCCGCAATCTGTCGCGCCGTAGCTTCGGCCGCTTCCAGATTGCCGTCGTTGAGCTGCGCGAAGAAAAGATTCTCGAGTTCGTCGGAGAGGACCGGCGCGTCGCGTTTGCCGTCCAGGCGCTCGATCAGCGGACGAACGACGCCCTCGACGCTGCGCCAGTCGGCGAGGTTGCGGTAGCAGCGAATCGCACGGCGCTGATGCTCGATCCATCGTTCCTCACCCGGCGCGCTGTGCGCCGCGGCTCGAACGTAAAGCTCGGCCGCCTTGGCGAAAGCCGCAGCGTCGTACAACCGGTCTGCCGCCGAAGCAAAGGCCTGGGCCGCGCGGTCGTCGTCGCCGACGATCTCGGCGTTGCGCGCCAGCAGCACTTCAATGCGCGGATCGCCGGCGCGCTCGCCCGACAATCGTTCGACGACGCGCTCGTGCAGAATGCGCCGCTTGAGCGAGACGATCGAAGCATAAAATGCCTTGCGTACGGCAATTTGCCGGAAGGCGAACCAGTCCGAAACGCCGCGTTCCTCTTCGAGCAGTCCCAGGTCGCAGGCGTTCTGCAATGCGTCGGCCACCTTGGCGCGCGGCTGATGCGCGATCTCTGCCAGCCAATCGCCGCAGAATGCATCGCCGACGGCACTGCAAGCCGAAAGTATCTCGAAGTCGTTCTTCGACAGACGCGACCGGGCGAAGGCGACCGCGGAACGGGCGCTCTGCGGAACCAGCGATTCTTCGGTACCGGATTGAAGCGCGGCTCCGGCCAGCTCGATGCCGTAACGCGGATTGCCCTGTGCGGTCGCAATTAATTCGCGTACGTCCACCGCCGCAATGGCGCGAGCGCCGACGAGGCTGCGAATCAAGAGTTCCATCGCCGCGTCGTCAAGCGGGGGAAGCCGGCGTAACGCCGCGCCGCTGCGCTGCCATCCATCGTCGCGAAACTGGACGAATCCATCGGCACAGCCGATCACCACGAGACGATGGTGCTGCGTCATCGCGATGAGGGCGTCGAGCAGCGCGCGTTCGCCGGAGTCGGCCAAGTGCACGTCGTCGACCAGCACGACGACCGGGCGCCGAGTCGATCGTGCGGCGAGGGCGGCGAGCGCGGTTCCGGCACGGCGCCGGTTGTTCGCCCGTCCGCCGACGCGCAGCGCTGCGGCGAGCTGTGCCGCGGCGTCGGGCGCAAAACGTGCCGGCGCACCGCAGCGAATCGTGACCGTTGCCGCGGCTTTGGTCGCGCCGCACTCGCGCAACAAGCGCGTCTTGCCGATTCCCGCCTCGCCCAGCCAAATGAGCGCCGAACCGCTTCCCAACGCGGCGTCGTGCGTCAGGCCGAGCACGCGATCGAGTTCGGCATCGCGGCCGACACAGTAGGGCGACTCAAGCAGCACGCTCGGCGTCACCGACTCGGTCTTTCAAAATCTGTAGGCAATTACCTATAGAGCAACCGGCACGCCGGGTGCAGAATGGGCCATGCGAAGAAACTGCTCTTGGCTCGCGCTTTTCATTCCGCCAATCCTAGCCGCGTGCTCGGGATCGCCGGTGTCGAACGCCGGCCCGTTCGGCAACACCAGTGCGCTTCCGGCGGTTCATCAGAACCACGGGCGCGCGGCGACTCTTCCGTCGCAACTGCTCTTCGTTCCCAACGAAGACGGTACGATCGGCATCTATCCGCTCGACGATCCGAGCACACCGGTCGCGCAGATCACCGGCTTGCAGGCTTCCCAGCAAGGCATGGTCGTCGACGCATCCGGAAATCTGTTCGTCGTCAATAACGGCCCCAGCGCCGGCGACGACTACGTGCTGAAGTACGCTCCCCCGTACACGGGGTCGCCGACCGTCTTAAACACGGTCTGGCAAAGCAGCATTTTCTATCCGGTCGGCATTGCCGTCGACGGACAGGGGACGGTCTACGTTTCCAACTGCGGCGCGTACTGCACGGAAACGCCTTCCGTTTTTGTCTATCCGGCGGGTTCGACGTCGCCGGCCAAAGCAATCGCGTCGTCGAGTTTCGACAGCCTAGCCGGATTGGCCGCTGACGCACGCGGAAATCTGTACGTCGTCAACTGGAACGACCAAACCGATGGAGTTGACGTCTTCAAGGTCAAGGCCGGAACGGCGCAGCCCAAGGCATTAAAGCTGCACGGCCTGACCACGGGCAACGGCGGCAATGGCGTCACTCTTGACGCTAAAGGCGACCTGTACGTTTCGAACAACTCCAGCGGCTCGGACTACGTGCTCGAGTATAAGCCCGGCAAGCGTAACGCGTTCCGCATCATCGACTCGATGCCGTTCACGGTGGCGCCGACGATGATCGAAATCGGTCCGGACAAGAACCTGTACGTGCCGGTAAATTGCGTCTTCACGCCGTGCGTGCAAGCCTACGCCTTTAAACCGAAGGGCAAGAACGCATTCGAATCGATCGGGCCTACGCAGAACACAACGGCGACGCTCGGCATCGCGACCGCACCCAATCCGCTGCTGCAAGGAGGCACATGATGAACGATCTCGCAAGGCGCGCCGCGGCGGGCGCATTGCTCCTAGCACTCGCAGCTTGCAGCGGCGCAAACGGCGGCGGCTCGCAATCCGGCCTCAATCCGTTGCCGGTAACCGCGCACCACCGGGCGTTCGCCCACACCAAGCAGCTCGTCTATGTGTCGAGCGACTACAGCAGCACGGGCGCGGTCTACGTGTACTCCGCTAAAGGACAAGCACAAAAACCCGTGGCCACGATCACCGACGGAATCGCCACGCCGCAAGGCTTGGCCGTCGACTCGAGCGGTAATCTCTACGTCGCCAATAGCGGCAGCAATACCGTGACGGTCTACCCGCCCGGTCAAACAACGCCGAGCGCGACCTATTCGCAGGGAATCAGCACGCCGTTCGACGTTGCCGTCGGTAACGACGGCACGGTCTACGTTGCTAACGAAACGGGCGGCGCGAGTTACACCGGAAGCGTCACCGAGTACCCGTCTGGGAGTATGACGCCCAGCGCGACGATCCAACTCGCCAACGATTATGCGTTCGCGGTTGCAGTCGACTCGTCCAACGCACTCTACGTTTCGTGGTTCTCGCTCTCGTCATACGGAATCGAGATCTACAAGTATCCGACCGAAGGGTCGACCAACGGTGCGAACCTCAATCTCGATTTACCCACGTATGCGTTCCCGGCTTACGCGCTGGCCTTCGACCACTCGGGCAATCTGGTGGTGCCGTACGAGCGGCTCGACCACAATCCGCCCAAGTATCTGGCCGTCTTCCCGCCCGGCGCGACCACGCCGAAGAAAAAGATCAACATGGGCGGTCTCATGGACGTGGTCACCGGCATGGCCTTCCCGAGTTCGGGAAAGCTCCTCTACGTTGCGACCTCTAACGATCACGAGTGGCTGCAGTTGACCTATCCCAAAGCCGTTCCGCGCGACGTCGTCAATATCGGTTCGCCGGCGGGGTTAGCGCTCTCGCCGTAAACGGCGTTCGCGAGCGGATTACTTACGTGCGCCGGCGCGCCAGCAGCAGCGCGCCGGGCGCAATCAAAAGCGCCAGCACGCCCGTAACGACGAACGCATCGGCATAGGCAAGTGCCGCCGCCTGTTCGGCGACGCTTGCCGCCAGCTGCGCCAAACTTCCGTGCTGTTGCTGCAGAAACTGCGCCACCGGCAAGCGCGAGAGGTTCTCTTGCGCCGCTAAAATCGTCTGATGGAACTGCAGCCGGCGATCGAGGAAGGCGACGACCGCCGCCGACGAGATCGAACCGCCCAACTGGAAGAATAAGACGATAAACGAAGAGGCCTTAGCGGCTTCCTGCGGCGCGACGGCGCGCATCGTCGCGACGAGCAGCGGCGAGTAAACAAATGCAGCACCCGTTCCGATCACCAAGAGCGGTATCACGAAGGTAAGGAGATCGCTCTGGGTAGTGATGCCGCTCGCCAGCCACAGCGACCCGAATCCCGCGAGAGCCAGACCACCGCCGATCAGCCAGCGCAAGTCCAGCCGCGGGATGCCGGTGAGCCGTCCAACCGGTATCGTCAGCAGCAAAACGGGCAACGCACGCGCACCGATCAGGACACCGGCCAGCGTGCTGGTAAAGCCAAGCGCGGTCACCGTGAACTGCGGCAAGAGCAGAAGGCTGGGAAAAATGATCGCCGCATACGCGCCGGCAATCGCCAGCGCGGCGGCTACGGCCGGGCGACTGAGAATGCGCAGGTCGACGATCGGCTGAGCGACGCGCAGCTCCCACCAAACGAACGTGGCGGTTGCCGCAAGCGAGAGGAACGTGCACAGCACGATCGTCTGATTGGAGAACCAATCGTCGTGCTGCCCCTGATAGAGCACGTACTGCATGCAGCTAACG
>CAZMPP010000078.1:0-9974 GCA_964568035.1 uncultured bacterium | reverse complement strand
CATCACATCGAGATAAACGTGATTCTCGCCCAGCATGAACGGCACGGTCGTCGACGTCTTGCCGTTCTGCATCGAGAAATCGGTAGGTTGCGTCTTCGGGCGCGTCAGCGCATCTTCCGCACCGGGTGGATCGAGCTTCACCGCGACGATCTTGGCATCGGAGTTGTTGCCGTCGGTCGAGTCGATGTGAATGCTGCGTGCGTAGGTCACGCCGTGCGCCGTAGAATAATCGGAGAAGATAAGCGTGGCAGTGGTAAAGCCGTTGGGAAACACACAGCGCGCGGGCAAGTGCGTCGTGCGGTCGAACCACATTTCGAACGCGACTTTCGAGCTGCTCGGCTGGATGCTCAGCCCATCGTAGGTTCTGCCGGCGGCGGTTTTCGGGCCGGCCCACGTAACCGTGGCGCCGCGGTAGTTGGGCTGCCACAAGCCGAGGCTGGCGACGTAGGCTTGATTGACTTCCGATGCATGGCCGCTGTCGCCGCCATCGTTCCACACCAGATGCGTGCGGTCGGAATTCCACGTTACTTGCCCGTCGAAGCCGTCCGACTGCAGCAGCGGCGCGAGGTTGGTGGTTTCGGCCATCCGTCCGTCGCTGAAATTGACGTATTGTGTAAGGGTTCCGGTTAAACCGATGGCGGAGACGGTAGCGTTGATGCGCATCGTCTTATAGGGCGCGAGCTTGGCTACACCGAGGGCCTTCCCCGACGCGGCGACCAGTTGTGCGACACGGGAGTCAGAATCGGCCGCCCGCGAGACGACCGGGGAGAGAAGGGCGGCCATAGCGAGGGCGCCCGCGGCAAAACGCAAGAACTTCATGCTCCCCTCTACGGGCAAGCGGCCGGGTAGGTTTCACCCGGCCGCGTTTTACGCCGGCCCTAAGGGCTGAGGACGTCACGCCCATTGTTCCCCAGGCGCTACAATCGGTGTATCGTGGGCTTCTTTGAGCGGCCCGATCCGCGACTGAGCGCCACCGCCGATCCGGCGCCCGTGGCGGCAGTTGCCTGCGCACTGCGGCGCCACGCCATCGCGCTGTGCCTCTGTTTGATGCTGGCCGTGACCGCGTACGTCGCCGACGTGGCCGGTGGACTGCGCGGGGCCGCGGTCGCGGGCGGCACGCTGATCGCGCCACAGCTCTTGGCGCCGGTGACGATCCTGCGCGACCGCCGCGACATTCCCCACGTTCGCGCGGCCAACGAGCACGATCTCTACTTTGCTGAAGGATACGTTCAGGGCTCGGACCGGCTCTTTCAACTCGATTTGGCGCGCCGCTACGCCTACGGCCAATTGGCGGAAATCGCCGGGAATAAAGCGCTGCTCTACGACAAGATGCAGCGCGCGGTGGATATTGATGCCGTCGCGCAGCGCCAGCTTCGTGCGATGAGGCCAAACGACCGGGCAGCGGTGACGGCGTTTAGCGACGGTGTGAATGCGGCCGTAAAATCGCAGCCGCTCCCGGTTGAGTTTAGGATGCTATTGTACCGTCCCGCACCGTGGACGCCGAAAGATTCGGTTGCCGTTTCGGTCGTCGCTTCGCTCGAGTTGGCCGACTCGTGGCACGACATCTTTACGCGCGATACTACGTGGCGTCAGAGCGGGGCACGCTGCTTCGACGCGTTCTTCCCGCTTTCGGATGCACGTTACGATGTAACGGTTAACGGCGCGCGCGATCGTGCCGTCTCCCAGTCGCGCCTAGAAGACTGCGATTCGTCGCAGCTGGCGGCGCGCGCGGTCCGGCACGATATCGGCAGCAACGCTTGGGCCAGCGGTTCGGCGCGCAGCCGCGACGGGCATGCGCTGGTGGCCAACGATCCGCATCTCGATCTGACGATTCCGGGCATTTGGTACCTCGTCGACCTGCAATCGCCGGGCCTGCACGTTGCGGGTGCAGCCATTCCGGGAATGCCGGGCGTGGTACTGGGACACAACGAGCGCGTCGCGTGGGCCACGACCAACGCCGAGATGGCAACGACCAGCGTCTTCGAAGCGGGGCGGCTCCCTTCTAAGCGTTGGTCCGTAGAACGCTTCCACGTGCGTTTCGCGCGCGACGTTACGCAGACGTACTATCGAACGGCGCGCGAGTTCTCCGTTCCCAACGACAACGATGCGTCGTCGGTCGCGCTGGTGCGCTGGCCAGTGTACGCAGAGTCGCAATCGACCATCGCTACGGCACTCGCGCTCGACCGGGCGCGCGATACCCGTGAAGCGCTTCAGATTGTTGCGCGTTATCGCGGCTCGCCGCAGAACTTCATCGTTGCCGACCGCAGCGGCCGCGTGGCTTATCATGTGGCGGGCCTCGTGCCCGGCGATCCGGCATGGGGGCGTTACGTGCACCCGGCGCGCGACCTCCGCGAACGCTTTGCGCCGATTCCCTTCGATCGGTTGCCGGGTCGGCCGCCGTCGCGCGATGCGATTTTGCTTACGGCAAATAACAAAGCGTACGAGCCGGCATATCCGTATCGCTTGTCGGCACAGTTCGGCGCGCCGTACCGTGCGTATCGAATCGCGCAGCTGCTGCACTCCCGTGCGCGCTACGACGCAGCGTACTTTTCGCAGATGCAGCTCGACACGCTCTCGCCGATCGACGCCGAGATTGCCCGCGACGTGGTGCGTTTCGCGCGGACGCACTCGTCTCCCGACGTGAGTGAAGAAGCGCTGGCGATGCTAGGACGGTGGGATGGCCGATTCGCCCCCGACTCTCGCGCCGCGTCGCTCGAGCACGCCCTGCGCGCCGCGGTGTTGGATCAGGATCCCGCCTTCGAGCAGCGCCTCAATCAGCTGCGCAGCGATCCCGCCGCGCCGCTCGATTTGGAGCGCGATCTGCTGGGAATGTTCCGTTTCTTTGCGGTGCGCGAGCGGCGGCCGTGGGGCGACGCCGGCAGCATGCGCATCGAGCATCTGCTGGCGCCGATGAATTTCCCGTTCCTCAACGGTGCGCGGCTGCCCGGCGAAGGCGACGAGTATACGATTCACCTGCAAGAACCCGGACTTGCGCAAGGTTTTCGAGCCGTTTGGGACGTCGGCAACTGGGATTCCGGCGGGATCGCGATCCCCAGCGGCGAGTCGGGCGAACCGGGTTCCGGGCACTACACCGATCTCACGCGCGATTGGGTCAACGGAAAGCTGCAGCCGCTACCGTTCAGCGAGGCAGCCGTGAGCCGCGACACAGCCGGCATCCTCGTGCTAAAGCCGTAGCCGCCCTTGTCACTTTGAGCGCGAGCGCAAGGCTTGTCATCCTGAGCGCGAGCGCAGCGAGTCGAAGGGCCGGCGCCATAGCACAGCGGTAATCGTGTGAGTCTTTGCCAGCCGCCCCTTCCCGAAGGACCTGGCGCTGCGCTATCGTTATCGCATGAAGAAGATGCTGCTTTTGATGACCGCCCTAACGTTTGCCCTGCTGCTTCCACAAAGCGCGCGTGCCTTTCCGGTCGATTTCGGACCGGGCTTTACAACGCATCGCGTTAACGTCGACGGCGATTCCGTAAGCGTGACGGTCGGCGGACACGGTCCGGCCATCGTCCTAATCCACGGCTATGCCGAGGATTCACGCATGTGGAAACCTCTGGCAGTCGCGCTCGCGCCGCGATTTACGGTAATAGCGCCCGATTTGCCGGGCATCGGAAACTCCTCGATTCCGGCATCCGGATCGGACATGGCGAGCGCGGCGAAGCGCGTGCGCGACGCGGTGAGGAGCCTGGGATACCGAAAGGTTTACGTCGCCGGACACGACATCGGTTTGATGGTAGCGTACGCGTACGCGGCAACGTACCCGCAAGAAGTCACACGGCTCGCGCTGATGGACGCGTTTCTCCCCGGCGTCGCCGGATGGCGCGAGATCTACGACAATCCCAACCTCTGGCACTTCCGATTTCACGGACCGACGCCCCTTGCACTCGTCACCGGACGCGAGCGCACGTACTTCAACTATTACTGGAACGACTTTGCCGCCGATCCGAATCGTTCGCTCACGCCCGCCGAGCGGAATCAGTACGTCGCCGCCTATTCGCGTCCCGGGCGTATGACGGCCGGCTGGGCGTACTTCGATTCCTTTCCGAAGACCGCCACCGACTTCGCGATCCTCGCGGCGACGAAGCTGCGAATTCCCGTTTTATCGATCGGGGGAGCTAAAGCCAACGGCACTGCGCTGGGAAAACAGGTACGCTTAGTCGCCAGTGACGTTACCGTCGTCGTGCTCAATAACACCGGGCACTGGTTATTGGAAGAGAACCCGAGCGCGACCATCGCAGCGCTTACGCGCTTCTTCGAACGCCCGTAGATCGAACGATTACGTGCAACGAGGCAGCCCGGAAGATAACTTCCCCGACGGCGAGGCCGAAATTATAGGCTGCCGCTATTGCGGCATGTCGCTGTTGGTGCGGCCCGGTACTGAGCCCGACTGCGGGCGGCATCGCAACTAACGCTCGAGTTGGGCTAACGCTCTAAGCGCCGCACCGCGGCCGGTGGCGTAAAGACGTGCGGGTCGACGTTATCAAACTGCACCGAGGTCAGGCGCGAGGACGCAACCAGCTTGTCGTTACGAAAATCGGCTTCGCGCGTCGCGAACCCGATGCGGCCGAACTTCTTGTAGCGCTCGAAGACTTGGCGCGACTCCGGCTTTTCGGCCTTTCCGGCAATCCACTGGTGGAACCGAAAGCCGGCGAGAAGCCCGGTGTCAACCTCGTAGTACTGGTTATTTTCATTGTTCCATAGCGTCGTGCCGCGCAGATGGTAGCAGCGGCGGCCGGCGAAGTTTTCGATGCCGACGACTTTCATCGAACGGAAGTAGCTCTGCACGTGCGTCCAGTAGTACATGTCGGCATCGCGCCTGAGCGAGATCGCGTCGTGACCGCGTATGACCTGCACGCGACCCCCGGGCATGACCGACCATCCGATCTTCCCGTCGTATCCCGATAGATACGTCAGGCGCCCCATCTTGGCGACTTGGAGACGCTTGAAGTTGGCGAGATAAACGACGAGCGATACGTGCAGTTGGCTCTGTTTTGGCCCATACGCCGTAACGTCGCTGCGCATCGTCATGGAGTGCGGGCGCAAGATCGCTTTTTCGCCGCCCACGGCATCGACGAAGCGACTTAGAACCTGGCTGACGGTCGGCAGCGCATTGTTTTGTTTTTGTGCTTGATTTCCACCGCTGCAAGCACTAAGCGCTGCGGTGAGAATCGCCGCTGCGATGGCGCTCGCTTGGATTCGTGACGAAGCTCTCATTAGGTGTTGTTCGCGAGCAGCACCGCCTTCCATCTTGCGGCGTTCACGCCGAAGATAATCAGCCACAGGCAGAGACCAAGCTCAGCCGGGAAGCCGGAGATCAGCATGGCGATGAACGTGAAGTTTGCGGCGTCGGGAGCAACGATCAGCGCGAAGCTATTGAGGACGTAGCAGACGCCGGCGATTGTTAAAAGCGCGCCGACAATCTTGGGCAGATAGGTCGACCGGTAGATCAGATATCCGAGAAGCAAGCAATGGAACCCGAAGGAAACCAGCGCTATCCCGAAGCCGTAATCGTAGAGTTTGATGGCCAGGATCGCGAGCGATTGCAGCGTTTGCGCGTCGAGGGATCTAAAATAGCCCGAGCCGTTGAGCAGAACGATCGGGGCGGCGTGCAGCGTCACGATCGCGCTTCCGATAACGGCTTCGGCGAAACGGAAGAAGGCGGCTAGCAACGCGAGGTTCGCGTTGACGGGGCGAAGCAGAATGTAGAAGATCACCGCCAACGGGATGTCGCAGGTGAACATCGCCATTTCGGCCGCAACCGAGATTCGCCACTGTAGGAGTGAGGCGGAAATGTGGCTGACCGTCGCAGCCGCGTCGCCCGGCACGACCAGCTTCCCTTGCAGCGTCATCGAGAGGCCGGCAAAAATAAAGATGAGGAGATAAAGTACTCCGGCGACTCGGGCGTACGTCTGTGGCGAGCTTCGTTGCCGCGGTCGGTCATTCGATGGCCTCCCCTTCGTTAAATAGATTACGAAAGTCGGGGCCGCTTAGTTTCGGGTCACCCTTCGACAGGCTCAGGGTGACACCACGGGCTCAGGGTGGCACACTAGACCCTCCTTCGACTACGTTCGCTTCGCTCACTTCGCTCAGGATGACAAAGTGGGAGCCTCACTCAGGATGACAGAGGAGGGCCATCGAACGGTTAGCTCGTGAACGAGAAATCTTTACGGCTCGATCTCATCGTCGCGGTCGCGGCGCTGCTGTTCAGCGGCGTTGCCGCCGGCGCCTCGGCCTATCAGACCTACGTGATCCGCAAACAGTTCAGCGCGACCGTCTGGCCGTATTTGACCTATGTCACGTCGAGCTCGACCAATAAGTTCTTCGAGCTCGACATCAGCAACCCGGGAATCGGGCCGGCGCTGATCTATAGCGCGCTGATCACGCGCGATGGAAAGCCGGTGGAGCGGCCCGTCGGGCCGACGATTTCGCCGGCGCTCGCTCAAGCGATCCAGCCCGAGCGCAATGGAGCCGAGGCAGACGAGAAGCGCATACACGTGCACGGCGTTTCGAACATGACCGCCACTACGATTACCTCCGGTGACGTCATTCCGGCGGGTTCGAAACTAGAGTTGCTGCGCGTCGAAGGAAAGTTTCTTACCAATCGCGTGATTGCCGCAATAAACCACGTCGATCTCACGCTGTGCTACTGCTCGCTCCTGGGCGACTGCTGGACCAAACGGCTCTCGGACGACGCCGTGCGGCCCAAAGCGGTCACCAGCTGTCCGAATACCTAAGGAGAGAATTCATGAACCTGAAGTTTTTGGCGGCCGCCTTTCCGGCTGTGCTCTTACTCACCGGGTGTGCCCTTTCAAACGGCAACGCCGTGCCGCAAGCATCGCACTCCGCGCTTTCGAGGACGGCGCTGCTGCCCGATAAACGCGGGAAGATCTCGATTTTCGACGACACGTTCGGTGACGCCGTGCCGTATGGAATTACGTCCGGCCCCGACGGCGCCATCTGGTTCACCGATCCCGGCAACGACGTCATCGGTCGCATCACAACCGACGGCAACTACACGCTGCAGCAGCCGACCGGCGTAGAAATTTCCACTGGGATCACCGTCGGTCCCGACAACAATCTCTGGTTTACCGTCGAGCAGAACGACGCCATGATCGGACGCATCACGCCCACGGGCACCGTCACGCTATTTAAAGATACCGGCGGGTCGTACCCACAGGGGATAACGACCGGTCCCGACGGCGCCTTGTGGTTCGGCGAATCGAACGGCACGGTCGGACGAATGACCACCAAAGGCAAGGTCAAGCACTTTACGCTCGGCGGCGTGTACACGGAGTACGCGGGCATCGTGACGGGCCCCGACAAGAACCTATGGGTGACCGAGTACCTCAACGGCAGCCACGCGTCGGCGCGAGTGATTCGCTTGTCGCCTGGCGGGAAGAGCAGGGCCTTCCACGTCGGTTCCGCTCCCAATCAAATTTGCGTCGGGCCGGACGGCGCGCTCTGGTTTGCCGAGGGCAGCGCCATCGGGCGGTTGACGACGGCTGGGAAATACACGGAGTTTCCCATCAGCGTCAAGTACGCCGATGCCGGCGGTATTGCGACCGGTCCCGACGGGGCGCTATGGTTCACCGATTTCGGCGAGCACTTCGGGATCGGGCGGATGACGACTAAAGGTAAGATGCAGTTTTTCACGCCGCCCGCCAGCGAGTTAGGCGAGTTCGCCGAGATCACCGCGGGTCCCGACGGTGCGATGTGGTTCACGTCGGTGCTCGGGCCCGAAGCGGTCGGCCGTATTACGGTGCACTAGCCGAAGCGGCGCCGGTCGTCGGCATCCACGATGTCGACGATAAACTCCAGCTCCGGATGCTCCTTCATCGTCTCGGCGTACTCGCTGCGAAAGTAGGCTTCGTCTTCGGCGTGTTTCGGCTTAATACGGCGCAGCGTCGCGTTGATCGCCGGATATTGCGTGACGTCGGTACGTCCCCGGAGCCATGCGGCGAGCTCGTCTTCGCTCGCCGCGAGCCTGACGAACTCCAGCAGATCGGCCTCGGCGATGCCAAGGCGATCCAGCAAGTACCCTGAGATTCCCTTAATCTTGCCGTTAATGAAGTAGATTCCCGGATGGCCGCCGGGTAACCGGGCGCGCAGCTTGTCGATCGTACGCGGCATCATCATCAGGCCGTCCAGTTCAGAATAGCAGCTGCGTGGGGGCTTATTTCGTAGGTCGAGCGGTTCCATAAATAAATTTTCTCGACGACGCAATCCAAGTGACCTGCTGCGCCGTTTGAGTGAAAACGGACCAAAAGGAGCACTGATGTACGTGCGTCGAGCGGCGATTATCGCGCTGTGGGCGGTGTGCTTGTCCTCGCTGGGAATCGGCAACGCCACCGCCCACCCTCTCGGGAACTTTACGATCAATCATCTCGCGCAGGTCCGTGCGAGCGCGACGCAACTTCGCCTGCATTACGTGCTCGACATTGCAGAGATTCCGACCTTTCAAATCATGAACAGCTCGGCATCGTGGAACGCCGCCGCGATGCGCGACTGGGCCGATGCCGAAGGCAAACTCGTCGCCGGCAGCCTATCGCTGCAGAGCAACGGCGTCGCGCTGCCGCTGCAACTACAACGCGTTTCCGCACGAACCCGCAGCGGCGCCGGAGGTTTGCCGATCCTCTACTGGACCGGCGATTACGTCGCACCGCTGCCTCCTAAAGCTTCAATTACTCTGAAAGATAACGTCTACGCCGACCGGCGCATCGGTTGGAAAGACGTCGTTCTTCCCGGCGGCACCGATCCGACGGACGGCCTGCGCTCTTATCCGAGCGCGCTGATCGGCTCGCCGCGACGTAACGATTCCGCCACGTTCGACGTCGTCGCCGGACGCGTCGTCAAGGTCCGCGTCTTTGCCGGCGATTCATCGGATGCAGCGGGCGGTGCGTCGCTCGTCCGAGCGTCGCTCCTATCGGACCTCGTCGCGCGTGAAGCGCAGACGCCGCTGTGGGTGCTGTTGACGATTCTCGCCGCCTTCGGTCTAGGGGCGTTGCACGGGCTCGAGCCGGGCCACGGCAAAGCGCTGCTCGCCTTCACGCTGGTCGGTGCGCGCGCTACCTTCAAGCAGGCCCTGATTCTTGCCGCGGCCCTTACGTTCGCCCACACGATCGCCGTGGTGATACTCGGCGTAGTCCTTACCTTCGCGACGGGCTTTGCCACGGAGCGGCTCTTCACGTGGATCACGCTGCTCTCGGGCGTTGCCGTGGCGTTTATCGGCGCGCGCAGCCTGACGGCCGCCGTTTCTCGCACCGTGCACGAGCGCGAGCACGCCCGATCTCACGCCCATGGTCTCGATCACACGCACGGCCACGACCACGAACACGGCCATTCGCACGCGATTCCCGGAGCGGCGCCGCTGCGTTTTCGCAGCGCCGTCGTTGCGGCGATGAGCGGCGGCATCGCGCCCTGCCCGGCGGCGATCGTCGTGCTGTTGACGGCCCTGCACTTGCATCGCGCCGGTTACGGGTTGCTGCTGATCGTCGTCTTCAGTCTCGGTTTGGCCGCGGTATTGAGCGGGCTCGGGCTGGCCGTCGTTCACGGGGCGGCGTGGCTCGGCCGCCATTCGGTCTTTGCCGGCGTCGCTCGCGTGGCGCCGTTCATCACCGCCGCGGTTATCTCAATCATCGGCGCGACCGTGCTCGCTCAAGGGCTCGTCGCGCAGGGCTTCCGCATCTCCGAGCCGGTTGCGATGCTATCGGCCGTGCTCGCCATTATCGTCGTTGCCGTGTTCCCAGCGCTTCTCTCAACGCGGTTCGCGAACCGCACACTCGCCATCAAGGAGACTACATGAAAACCCTACGCTCCGTCGGAATGATGGCGGCGGTCTTCGTGCTCGCGTTCTCGGTTTCGCTCTTCTCGTTTAGAGCGGCGCGGGGATCCGATCATCAAGACTCACCGACCGTCGTCAAGAATCCGCTTGCGGATATCACCGACGTCTACGCCTTCCCCAATCCGCA
>CAZMPP010000077.1:0-10007 GCA_964568035.1 uncultured bacterium | reverse complement strand
CGCCGGGTCCATTTTTCTTGATCGCGACGCTGGCGCTGCTGGCCGCGGTCGTCGCGCCGGTCCTTGCGGTGATTGCGGCTATGCCGCCGGCGCAGGCGTTGGAAACCTTTGCCGCCGCGGGCGGTGACGCGCTCCGGGTCTCGGCCGTCGCCTCCGTGGGAGCGACGCTCGTCGCTACGCTGCTCGGCGTCCCCGCGGGCTACTACCTGTCGCGCTGCTCGTCGCGCACGCGCGCCGCGGCGTTGTTTTTGCTCGCGCTCCCGCTCGCGTTTCCGCCTGTCGCCTCGGGATTGATGCTCATCTATCTCTTGGGCAACAACGCGCCGGTGGGAGGCTGGCTCGCCTCGGTGGGGTTCACCGTCCCCGATTCGCTGCTAGGCGTCGGCGTGGCCGAGTTCTTCGTTTCCGGATCCTTTGTGGCCATCGCCGCGACGGCCGCATTTGCCGGCCTCGACCCGATCTATGCCGATGCCGCCAGGACGCTCGGTGCGGGCGAATGGCGCATCTTCTGGCGGGTCGCGCTGCCGGCCGCCGCCGGAGGCATCGGCGCGGGCATCGCGTTCGCCTGGCTACGGGCCATCGGCGAGTACGGCGCGACGAGCATCGTTGCATATCACCCCACCTCGCTGCCCGTGGCGCTGTACGTCGCGCTTTCGGCATCGGGCGTTCGGGAAGCGCTCGCTCTATGCTACGGCTTCATCGTGCTGGCCGCCGTCGTGCTCGCCGCCGCCTGGGTTCTCCGGCGAGGCGTCGTGCACTAGATTCCCGAAAGGCGGCGCGTGCTCCAGAAGAATTTCTACTTTCTCGCGCGGCGTTTCGTAGCGGGGGAAAGCATCGATTCTGCCATCGCCGCGGTGCGCGCGCTCAACTCTGCGGGCATGTCGGCCACCCTCGACTTCCTGGGCGAGGACGTTTTCGAGCGCGATGCGGCAATACGCACGCGCGACGTCTATCTCGAAATGCTCGACGCGATCCGCGCGAGCGGCATCGACTCCAACGTTTCGGTCAAGCTCACCGCGATCGGACTCCTGATCGACGAGGATTTTGGCACCGATAATCTTCGCTCCATCGTCGACCATGCGGCGAGCAATCCTGACCCGTTCGTGCGCATCGACATGGAGGGTTCTTCGGTTACCGAGGCAACGCTGCGCGTCTTCGAGCGGGTCTTCGCCGGCGCCAAGAACGTGGGGCCGGTCCTGCAAGCGTATTTGAAGCGTACGGCGGGCGACGTCGACCGGGCAATCGCTTTGGGAGCGCGAGTGCGCCTCTGCAAAGGCGCCTACAACGAGCCCCCCGAGATTGCGTATAACGATATGCCCGATATCCGCCGGAACTATTTGGAGCTGGCGCACCGGCTGTTGGAGCACGGCAACTACCCGGGGATCGCTACCCACGACCGGCGGCTGATCGCGGCCGTCAAACAGTTCGTTGCCGAACGCGCAATTGCCAACGATCGCTTCGAGTTTCAAATGCTTTACGGATGCCGGCCGCGCGTTCAGCGCGAGATCGTCCACGAAGGCTACCGGTTGCGCATTTACGTGCCCTTCGGAACGCACTGGGCCGGGTACTTTTATCGTCGCGTCTTGGAACGGCGCGAGAACGCGCTCTTCGCGCTCTCGTCGATCTTCTCGCGCTGATGGTGCGCTAGTGCGCGCGGTCGTGCAGCGCGTCGTGCGCGCCGCCGTTCGCGTTAACGAACGAGTCGTCGGAGCTATCGACGCCGGTCTAGCGGCGCTGGTGAGCCTCGGCGTCGACGACGACGAGAGCGACGCGCACGCGATGTCCGAAAAAATTGCCGGTTTGCGCATCTTTAACGACGAGGACGGCAAAATGAATCGTTCGGTCGAGGAGACTCGCGGCGCGATCTTGCTGGTGTCGCAGTTTACGCTGCACGGCGACGTCCGGCGTGGCCGCCGCCCTTCGTTCGTCGGGGCGGCGAAAGAGCCGGCTGCACGCATCCTTTACGAAATGGTCGGCAGTGACTTGGAAAAGCGTGGGCTTCGCGTTGCCTACGGCGAGTTCGGCGCCTCGATGGAGGTCGAAATTCTCAACAGCGGGCCGGTAACGATTCTGCTCGATAGCAAGCGTGTTTTTTAAGTTTTCCGGCCTCGATAAGCAAGCGAGCGCTGACCTGATTTAATGACTTCTCACCTCGACTCAACCTGGCCAACCAAACTTTCCAGCCCCCTTGTGCGTTGTAGTAAGTAGAAACTCTGCCGCCTTGTTGGGCGGTGCAAGGAACAATAGGTGAAAGAAAAAATGCCAGGGAACGAACAGAATTCGCGCGGCGGCGGAATGTCCGTCAGAGAAGCCGGCCAAAAAGGCGGCGAGACTGTCAAGAATAAGTACGGCGCGCAGTTCTACGAAGAGATCGGTCGTAAGGGCGGCCTAGCAACGAAGCACGCCCATGGCCACGAATTTTACGAGCAGATCGGTAAGAAGGGCGGAAAGAAAGGCGGCGAAGCCACGCGTGACCGCTATGGACCAAACTTCTACGAGCGCATCGGACAAAAAGGTGGCCAGAAAGTCAAACAACTCATCGAAGAAGGTAAGCGCGCCGCAGAAAAAAAGGCGAGCTAAGTCTGCGAGGCTTGGGCTTAGCCTGAGCCTCTGGGTTCTTCTATTCGTCTCGGTCGGCGTGGGGAGTGCCGCAGCATATCCTACACCGCCTACGCCGACACCGAAACCGACACCGACGTTAACGCCTCCCCCCGCCGACGTCTTGCCGTTTGACTCGAGGCTAGTCTTCGTGTTGGACGACCCGATTTCGTCGAAGGCGTCGAAGACCGGCCAGTTCGTTCGCGTGCACCTCAAGGACGCGCTTGTCGTCGGGGGTCACGTCGTCGCGCAGGCGGGCACGCCCGCACAAGTACGAATCGTCGATACGTCGTCTGCCGACATCGCCGACACGTACGGTTTTGTCGACATCTTCTTCGAGCCGCTAGCACTTCCTGACGGGCGCAGCCTTCCGCTGCGCGCGCCGATCTCACGTTTGGAGCCGCATCGCTCCTCCGGTCATGAATCGACCGTCGCCGCCGAGGATACGGTCGGCGATATCTTCGTGCCGTACTACTCCTTCTATCAAATTTTCCGGCAGGGCAAGAATTTTGTCCTTAATCCGGGGTCGGAGATTCCGGCGCGGACGGAAGCTACGCTCGCGGTCCGGCCCAACGGAAGCGTCGCGATCGTCACGCCGCGTCCGCTCTCGGCGGCCGGCGACGTCCCAAACTCCTCGTTTCCGGTGATGCCGATGGCCACGCCGATCGGCGGCGAGCTTTCGCCGCACGGCGGCAACTCACGGCCGCTGGCGCCGGCGATGACGCCGTCCCCCTCGCCTTCACCCTCACCGTCAGCCACGGCATCGCCGAGACCTTAAGCGCGATGCTTTCGGTCGCGCCGCCCCGAAGTGGTGCGCAGAAAGTGAGGTTGACTCGTGGTTATCCGCCTTATTTGTGCGCTCGCACTCGTTTGTTTTTCGGGTAGCGCCGCAATCGCAGCGGCTCCCGCACCAAAAGCGACGCTCTCGCCGCAGCCCCAGGGCGCCGAAGTTGCCTTCGTCCAGAGCATTCAAAAAGACTTGACCGCGCGGTTCCCCACGGCAGCCGACGCCGAGAAGGCCGGATATTTCCGTTTCGGCAACGAGGACGAAGACGGCGCGATCAGCTATGCTAACCTCCACTGGCAGAGCGGCGATCCACAACATCCTAGTCAGCTCTGGTACGATGTTCACGGAAACTTGCTGGGCGCCGATTTTTCGGTGCTGCAAAGCACCTCGGCGCAGCCGCCGGCAATCTGGGGCGTCAACTACCTGCGCTGGGTCTCGTTCCGCGAACACATCCACTACATTCTCAACGGGCCTAACGGTAAGGAGATCTACGGCGGGCTCAAAGCCAAGAAGTTCTCCGATGCCGGAGGCACCGTCGACAACCCGCAGCCGGAAACGCTCGTCAAACTGGGCATCGCGAAAAACGTAGCCGAAGTCAAGCGCGTCTTTCTCTTTCCCTCGCTGTGGGATTTGATCGTATGGATCAAACCTAACCCCAACGGTGCGTTCGCCGACAAAAATCCGCTCGTTATCCCCAGCGCCGACGCCGCTAAAGACTCGATGTAGCTGGAGCTATTTCTTCGGAACGCAGTAGGCTTCGGCGGCGGTGTAGGCGATGTCGACGGCCTTGCCTTCCGACTGTGCGATGACGTCGCGCTGGCCGTTGAATCGTAGATAGCTCTTAATCGTGCGCGCGTCTGCGGGAGCCGCCATTTCCCGTGGGTTGAACCCGCCGAGCGCCGGATTCGCGCGATAGATCGGGTAGTCGAGCATCGAGCGGTAGAGATTCTGAAGGTCGATCGAAAGCTGCCGCTGCTTGTCGTAGGCCGTCTGAAGCTCTTGCGCCGCCGAGTGGATGTCGGCGGCCGCCGCCGTGTCGGTCGTTAATTTGGAGCCTTCGCGCAAGAGGTTGATCTCTTGCTGGATTTGCGCCAGCGAAGTGTTGAGCTCGACCTCCTGCTTGCCTAGCGCGTCGCGGGCGTGAACGAATCGTTGCACGTAATCGGGGTAATCGAAGGACGTGTCGGCGTTGTCGAGCTGGACGCTCACGCGATCGAGCGTGCGATCGTTGGCCAGCATTGGAACGAGCGCACCGTTGAAATGATCGGCCAGCGAGTTGCAATACGGCGACGAGATCACCGTAATGATCGTCTTGGGGGCGGCGGAAGCGCTGGGCGAGGGTGACGGTGCGGGCAGGGTTACCGCAACGAGCGCGGCGATGAGAATTGAATTGGACATAGTATTGGACGGCCGAAACTATTCGTTCGTCCAATAGTCCTTGAGGGCCTTGCCTCGCGAAGGATGGCGGAGCTTGCGCAGCGCCTTGGCCTCGATCTGGCGAATGCGCTCGCGCGTCACGCCGAACTCTTGACCGACCTCTTCGAGCGTGCGCTGGTGGCCGTCTTCCAGACCGAAGCGTAAGACCAGCACCTTGCGTTCCCGCTCGGTCAAGTTCTGCAGTACGTCCTGCATCTTTTCTTTGAGCAGCATCACCGAGGCGGCTTCGGCCGGAGCGACCGCTTCCTGGTCCTCGATGAAGTCGCCCAAGTGCGAGTCTTCTTCTTCGCCGATAGGGGTTTCCAACGATATCGGCTCTTGCGAGATTTTCATGACCTCGCGCACCTTTTCAGGCGTCAATCCCATTGCCGTCGCAATTTCTTCGACGGCCGGTTCGCGCCCGAGCTCTTGCAGCAGTTGGCGCGAGACTTTGATCAAACGGTTGATCGTCTCGACCATGTGCACCGGTATGCGAATCGTTCGCGCCTGATCGGCGAGCGCGCGGGTGATGGCTTGACGGATCCACCACGTTGCATACGTCGAAAACTTATAGCCTTTGCGATAGTCGAACTTTTCCACCGCTCGGATGAGACCGAGATTGCCTTCCTGGATCAAGTCCAAGAAGAGCATGCCGCGGCCGACGTATTTCTTCGCGATGGATACGACGAGTCGAAGGTTGGCCTCGGTTAACTGCCGCTTGGCCTCCTCACCACCGTCCACGACCTTCCAATCGGCCGAACCATCCCGCCGCTGTTCGAGCTCTCCGGCTTCGATGCGCATCGCCAGCGACTTCTCTTGCTCCATCGAGAGCAGCGGAACTCGCCCGATCTCCTTGAGATACATCCGAACCGGATCGTCCAGCGACAGACCGTCGGCGATCGTCGTCTCGACCTCTTCTTCGCGCTCGGCTTCGGGCTTCTCGTCCTTCTGTTCGTCGACGATCTCGATGCCTGCGGCGGTAATCTCTTCGAAGAATTCCTCGAGCTGCTCGGGGCTAATCTCCTCGAGAACGTCAAAGGCGCTATTGATCTCCTCGTACGTCAGCGATCCTTGGCTCTTACCGCGCGCGATGAGCCGCTTCTTCAGCTCCTCGAGCGTGACCGCCGGCGCTGGTTCGGCGACGGGCGCCGAGCCTTTCTTACGTGCCATTGCTTTTTTCTTTCACCTCCCTTCGTTAATCGTCCTTATCGTTTCAATTTTGCGACGAGCGCTTCGAACTCGCCGCGCAGTTCTTCGGAGACCGCCTCGCCGGCGGCGAGCCGCACGTCGATCAGATCCGAAAGTTCCCGATAACGGCGGCGCTCGTCTTCCAAGTGCTGCCGATCCACCACCCGTTCCAAATGTGCGCGCCGATCCTGAGAATCGCCGTACCGCACCGCCGAACTCCGATCGCGCCGCCCCAGCTCGGCGAGCAGGTCCAGCGCCCGCTGATCCTCCGCGAAAAGTCCGAAGACGTCCGCGGTCGTAAACAGCGCACCGGCCGCTTCGACGATCTTTTCGTAGATTCGCCGGTAGACCTCATTACGAAAGCGCGTCGATTCGATGCGGCTTCCATATTCGGTACCGAGCGAGGGCTCTTCGAGAAGAATCCCCACGACCTCACGTTCGAACGAAAGGGGTTCAACCGAGGTTGCGGTGTATCGGGTGTCCGCGAGCGGCGCCCGCGTGCGCGGCGCAAAGTTTGCGCTGTCACCGAGGAACCGGCTATTCCGAAGGTCGTCCGCGCTCACCTGCAACCGCCCTGCGATGTAAACGCGCCAGCGGTCCCATTCCTCTCGCGGCGCCAAACGCCGGATCACCGCTTCCGCCTTCGACGCGACCCGCGCGGGTGAGTCGAAGCCGGCGCGAAGCTGGTCAATCTCTGCGTCGATCTTAAAGGCGATGGCTGACTTGGCTGATTCGAGGAGGCTGCGGAACGCCTCGGCCCCGCGAGTCCGGACGTAGGAGTCCGGGTCTTCGCCCGGCGGCAACAGGACGATGCGCACCGAGGAACCGGCGTGTTCGATTCTCTTAGACGCCACGTCCACGGCTTTGGTTGCAGCAGCGTTTCCGGCCGCGTCGCCGTCGAAGCAGAGGAACACGTACTCGGCGTATTTGCGAAGTTCGGCCGCCTGCTCCTCAGTGAACGACGTTCCAAGCGAGGCCACGGCGTTTTCGAAGCCGGCCTGATGCAGCGCGATGCAATCGAGGTAGCCCTCCACCACGATGATCGTCCGGTCGTTTTGCGCCGCGCGGCGGGCAAGATTGAGCGCATAGAGGTGATGGCCTTTGGTGTAAGCCGGCGTCGTCGACGTGTTGAGATACTTCGGCTCGCCATCGCCGATCGCTCGACCGCCAAAGGCGATTACCTCGCCCGTCGTCGAGTACGTCGGAACCATCAGCCGGTTGCGATAAAAATCATAATAGCCGCGCTGCCCGCTCTTCACTAATCCGGCGCGCGATGCCAGTGCCAGGTCGACGCCGTTGCGCGACAACTCGTTGACCAAACTGCCCCACGTATCGGGCGCGTAACCCAAACCAAACCGCTCGATGGTCGCCGGCAAGAGCCCGCGCGCCTCACAGTATGCGCGCGCCGCCGCGCCCGACTCGGTCGCAAGCATTCGCGCGAAGTAGGCGGCGGCGATCCGGTTTGCCTCGTAGATGGTTTCGCGCTCGCTGCGCGCGCGCGCCGCGTGCGGCGTTTCGGGTTCGAGTTCGATTCCGGCTTTTGCGGCGAGCGACCGTACGACGTCGCCGAAGGGCGAGTTCTCGATGCGCTGTACGAAGGTAATCGCGTCGCCGCCGGCACCGCAGCCGAAGCACTTGAAAAAACCGCGGTCCGGATGGACGTGCAGCGACGGCGTCTTCTCGGCATGAAACGGGCAGAGCCCAACGAGGTCGTTACCCCGCTTGTGCAAAGCGACGTACTGTCCGATCAGGCTCGCAATATCGGTGCGAGCGCGGATTTCGCGCAATGCGTCCTGGTCGTATCTCACCGGTAACAGCCTTCCTCAGGAGGGCTTCGTCGTGCCTTCACCGGAAGCCGCCAGAGTCTTGAAGCGCATCTTCGATCCGGTTCACCACTTCATCGAGTTATCGCCTGCCGAGGCACGCCTGCTCGACGTACCCGCGATGCAGAGGCTGCGCCGTCTGCGCCAGCTCGGGTTGGCCTATCTCGCGTTTCCGTCGGCCGAACACTCGCGATTCACGCACGCCCTGGGCGCTTTGGCGTTGGGAACCCGCGCGTTCGACGAGCTCGCGCGCCGAAGCGGCGCGAGCCTCGGCGACGCGACCGAGACCGCATACCAGCGGCGCCTTGTGCGCGCGGCTCTGCTCCTGCACGACGTCGGGCATGGACCGTTCAGCCACTCGTGCGAGGCGGTGCTGGGTGTCAAACACGAAGCCCGCACCGCCGAATTGCTCGCTACACGCGAGCTTGCCACTGCCGTAGCCGCGCTCGACGTTGACGCCGGCGACGTGCTGGGGCTGATCGTCGGAAATCCGAAGAGCCGGTATCCGGCGTTACGCGAGCTGGTCAGCGGGCCTAATCTCGACGCCGATCGCATGGATTACTTGCTGCGCGACGCTTATTTCACGGGCGTGGCGACCGGGCGCTACGACGCCGATCAGCTCATCGCGTCGCTTCGCCTGATCGAGCGCGACGGGCGTTTGGCCGTCGGTATTGACCGGCGCGGCGTGGTAGCGCTGGAGTCTTTCGTCATGGCTCGATATATGATGTTTGCGTCGGTCTACTTTCATCACACGACGCGCATGTTCGAGCGCATTCTTCACGAGGCGCTCGCCGAGCTCTGGCCCAATCCTCACGCGCTCGATCCCGTCGTGGAGTTTCTGCGCTGGGACGACTTCAAAGTCCTCGACTCGCTAACCGGGCCGCCGGGCTCGGCGGCCCACGCGTTGCGTAACCGCATTCGGACCTACGCGCTCGCCGCCGAGTTCAATGCCGAACGCGACTTGCGCGCCTTCGAGCTCTGCGACGCACTTCTCCGGGACCGCTTTGGGCAGAGTAACGTGTGGGCCGATACGCAATCGCAGTTACTGCACCGCCTGCCGTTTGGGTTGGGTGAGGAACAGACCGTATGGGTTGAAGGCCCAGGCGGTGTCGTGGACGCCCGCGAGGCCTCCGACCTTATCTCGAAGCTCAGCGGAAAGGCGTATTGGCGAAAGCTCTTCGTGCGCCGCGACGGCGTCGACGTGGCCGAAGCGCGCCGGATCTGCGCGCAAGCGATCTCGTCAGGTTAGCGTGCCTAGCGCCGACTGAGCCGCCGCCAGTCGCGCAATCGGGACGCGATACGGAGAACACGAGACATAGTCGAGCCCTAACGTGTCGCAGAATGCCACGCTGCTTGGCTCGCCCCCGTGTTCGCCGCAGATTCCGATCTTTAGGCCTTCTCGCGCGCCGCGTCCCAGCGCTACCGCTTGCCGCATCAACTCGCCGACGCCGTGCCGATCGAGCACCTGAAACGGATCCTCTTTTAGAATTCGTTTCTCAAGGTAGACCGGGATGAACGAACCCTCGGCGTCGTCGCGGCTGTAGCCGTACGTCGTTTGCGTGAGATCGTTGGTTCCAAAGGAAAAGAAGTGCGCGTACTCGGCCAGCTCGCCGGCGACGATGCACGCCCGAGGCAGCTCGATCATGGTTCCGATTCGATAGGCCAATGTGGTGCCGTTCTCGGCCAGCACTTGATCGGCGACGTGCTTGACGGCGTGAGCCGTTACCTTCATTTCTTCTTTGGTTCCGACGCCGGGAATCATCACTTCCGGCCGGACGTCGACCCCGCGGCGGCGCAGCTCGCAGGCCGCCTCGAAGATCGCCCGCACTTGCATCTCGTAGATTTCGGGGAAGACGATACCAAGACGGCAGACCCGCAAGCCCAGCATCGGATTCTGCTCGTGAAGTTGACGGACTCGCCGCAGCAGCGTTTCTTTTTCGCGATACTCGGGCGATTGTTCGCCGCGAGTCAGACGCAACTCGGTCGTTTCGACCAAAAGCTCTTCGAGCGACGGCAAGAACTCGTGCAGCGGGGGATCGAGCAGACGAATCGTAACCGTCAGGCCTTCCATGGCCGAGAGAATTCCGATGAAATCGTCGCGCTGAAATGGCAAAAGCCGCGCAAGAGCCTTGGCGCGTTCGGGCCGCTGCGTTGCCAGAATCATCTCGTGCACGATCGGCAGACGCTCGGGCTGT
>CAZMPP010000076.1:0-10077 GCA_964568035.1 uncultured bacterium | reverse complement strand
GATCGGCTGGAACTGTCGCGCCTTCTGAGTGAAATCGAAGCTGTCGACGATGCTGGCGGCACGCCGGTCGGTGTAACCGCGGTGGGTTGAGCCCAAGTACGGAAGATCGAACGCCTCCTCGACGAACTTGAGGACGCTGCCGAACTCGTACGTTGTATGGGAAACATACCCGGCGCGCGCGTAGGGCCCGATAATGATGCATGGCACGCGAATCCCCAGCCCGCGATAATCGAGCTGCGGCGGCGGCGCATTATCGTACCAGCCGCCCCAGTCGTCCCACAGCACGACGACCGCGGTCGACTTCCAGTACTTGCTCTCGCCGATCGCATTGACGATCGAGGCCACCCACGACGGTCCCTTATCGCTGCGCGATTCGGGGTGATCGGAATCCTCGACGCTCGGCGACACCCAACTAACCGAGGCCAGGTTTCCGCTCGTAATGTCGGTGAGAATCGAGGTCTCCGGCACGGCGATGTTGCGTTGCCAATCGTCGCCGTAACGAACGTACTTGATCGCCTCGAAGGGCGACCACATGCCCGCTCCGACGCGCTCGGTTGCATAGTACTTCCACGAAACGCCGGCCCCGTCGAGAACTTCCGCCATGGTCGTGAACTGATCGAAGCACGGAAACGGCCCGCGAAGCCCGTGCTCGACACGATCGGGCGTGAGATAGGAACTCGTCGTTCCAGGCGACGAATCGCAGTCGTCGGGCCAGTCGCTTGGAACGTCGACCTCGGCCTTACTGGGCGTCAGATCGTCGTTGCCGGCAATGAGCGTGAGATGCCCGGTAAAGCTGCCGCCGAACTCGGTGGGAAACATCGCGTCGGCCAACACGTACTGCTGCGCCATCGTCCAGTACGGCTCTACGAGTGCGCGCTTTACGTAAGCATACGCGGCGTACCGGCCTTTCTTGTCCTTTCCGAACGTATAGAAACCGTCCATCGCGCCGTTGTCCCACTCGGTCATCGAAGAGTGCCAGGTGTGTGGAATGTTCGGACCGTTGAAGGTAATCTGGTGCAGCCGCACCGTCTTGCCGCCGGCTGAGCCCTCCATCGGCGCGTTGGCGCCGGGGTAACCGGCGAAGAAATTTTCGAAACTGCGGTTCTCTTGAATGATTACCACGACGTGTTTGACCTTCGCCCGAACCGGATTGCCGATCGCCGCGCCCGAAACGCCCGGGCCGGGAGGCAACTCGGGCGAGGAGCCTCGTTCCGGCGCACAGCCGGCCGCGAGCGCCACCGGCACGAGGGCTGCGAGGTAAAGGGCTGCGCGCAGGCTCGCCACGCTACTGCGTGTCTACCGGTTTGTCGGAGGGCGGCTCGCGCAAAAACGTTCCCAAACCGTATTTCGATTTGATGGGAACGAATGCGCGCGGCTGCTGCGTGAAGTCGAAGGCGTCGGAGAGACTGTGAGCGCGGGCGTCGGTATAGCCCTTTTCGGTCGGTCCGATATTCGGAAGCTCGAACGCCTCTTCGATAAACTTAAGAACGCTGCCGAACTCGTACGTCGTATGCGAAACGTAGTTTTTGCGTGCGTACGGCGAGATGATTATGCAGGGAACGCGCATGCCTAGGCCCCGATAGTCGCGTTGCGGCGGCGGCGCGTTGTCGTACCAGCCGCCCCAATCGTCCCACAGAACGACGATGGCCGTGGATTTCCAATAGGCGCTCTCACCGACGGCATTGACGACCGAAGCGACCCAGGACGGCCCGTGGTCGCTGCGCGATTCAGGGTGGTCGGAATCGTCGACGCTGGGCGAGACCCAACTGACCGAGGCGAGCTGATTATTCTGCGGATCGCTTAGCACGTTGGTTTGCGGAACGGAGATGTTGGTGTTCCAGTCGTCGCCGTAGCGGACGTATTTGATCGCCTCGAACGGCTCCCACATTCCCGCTCCCTTCAACATCGTCGCGTAATACTTCCACGACACGTGCCCGGCGTCGAGAACGTCGGCCATAGTTGCGAACTGGTCGAAGCACGGAAACGGTCCCACGAAGGGATGAACGATGCGATTGGGCGTGACGTACGAGCTCGTCGTTCCGGGAACCGCATCACAGTCATAAGGAAATCCGCTTGGGATGTCGACTTCGGCACGGTTCGGCGTGAGGTCGTCGGTCCCGGCCACCAGCGTGAGATGTCCGGTAAAACTGCCGCCGAACTCCGTGGGGAACATTGCGTCGGCCAAGACGTACTGTTTTGCCATCATCCAGTACGGCTTCACTTGCGATCGCTTTACGTAGGCGTACGCCTGATGTCCGCGATTGCGCTTGCCAAAAAGATAGAACCCGTCCATCTTTCCGTTGTCCCAGTCGGCCAGCGACGACCGCCATGAATGCTCTAAGTCGGGACCGTCGAACGTGATCTCATGAAGCCGGACGGTCTCTTTTCCGGCCTTTCCTTGCATCGGCGCGTTCGCTCCGGGGTAGCCGGCAAAAAAGTTCTCGAAGCTGCGGTTCTCTTGAATGATGACGACGACGTGATCGATGTACTTGTGCACGGGATTTCCGACCGCGGGGGCGTCCGGGGCGGCGGGTAAGGCGAGGGCAGCATTTTGCGGCGGCCGGCCGGCCCCGGAAGTACAGCCGGTACCGATAAGGATCGCCGTCCATGCCAGCAAGAACGGCAGCTTCAATCGCATCGTCATCCTTTCAGGAAACGGATTAGCTTACGAGTTTAGTTTCGGGCAGAATGATGCCGTTTAAACTGAGCGGATCGTAAGCGCTCAGGCGGAGTTCGGGGGCGGGTTCGTTGCTGCGCCGCAGCGCCCGCAGGGCATCGATGGCCTCGGGCAGCGCAAACTGTTCGCCAACAAAGCCGGCAACGAAACGGCCGCCGCGAATCTCGCCGCGCGATTCCATGCGCCGCAGGGTCAGCAACAGCTCGCGCCAGCGCGGCGCGAGGCTTTCGCGCGCGATGACGTCGCGGAAGACGACGCCCCAGCGCTCCAGCAGCCGTCGCGCGAAGCTCTCGGTATTGATTTGCTGCAGCGAGCCCTGCAGCAAGCTCCAGCGGCCGCTGGAGGAGCGCGGGCGCGCGCGCAAGCCCTTTTCGCCCAACCGGCGCTTGGCATCGCTGAGCGAACGCAACGCGTCGAAACCGTCGGCCGTCACCAAACCGGCGGCAACGAGCTGCCATAACGCTTCTTCGACCTCGCTGGGCAGGCGTTTGGTCGCGCGCACGATCTCGGCAAAGAACGGCGCGCGCATCAGACGCACTTGTTCGGCGACTTCGCGTGCCACGTGCGAGAGGGCGGCCGAGTCGGCCTCGCGCGCCACGATTAGCTCTTCGGCGTCGGCGCGCAGAAAGATGGCGATAGGCGCCAGGCGCGTCGGGCGCACGCGCGGGCGCTCCGCCCCGTTACCCGGCTCCAGCGCAGGATGCGGCGTGAGCCGCCCCCACATAACGTCGCCCGCATAGCAGAGGCGGTCGAGGTACTCCGGTTTATAGCCCGCGATGCGGGCCGGCAGCACGTGTTCTTCCCACGCAACCGCCGGAATCTCGTAACCTTGAAGCTGACGCACCACCTGCAGCGTTCCATCGATACCGTGCAGTCGCGTCGCGGGCGCGGCATGTTGCCAGCGAGCCAAGAACGCCATGTATTGCGCCGCCGTAACCGGTTCGATCTCGCGGCGCAGTCTTCCGATGGTTCGCCGGTGAATGCGCGCTAAAACGCGGCGGTTGCACCACTCTTCTTCCGCGCCCGCACCGCTAAAGCGGCCGCGCAACACTTGACCCTGCGTCTCCAGTGCCAAAAACGCGCCCGCGACATTCTCCGCCTCGAGATGAAGCTGACGCGCCAGCGCGGCGCCGCTGACGGGACCGCTGCATTCCAGCCAGCCGCGGACGATCTCATTCACGGCGTCTTGACGGTCTTCGGACGAAGGATCGTACGCGGCGCGGGCAAGTTCGAACCGCTCCGCGCAAGTCCAAAGTTCGCCGCCGCGGGCGGCGACGACGGTCGCGACTCGATTCTGTCCGGCGAGTTCGTCAAACCATCCGCGCCAAGCATGCAGCGGAGGAACGACGATCAGCGTGGCCAGCGCATCGTGCAGTTCATCCGCGTCGCGAACGACCGGCCACGATTCCGCTGCAACTTCGCTGATGGCGCTCGGATCGAGCACTCCCGCGCCATCCACGTCGTCGCGAATCGTCCGCCGAAGCTGTACGGCTCGCGCGCGGCGTTCTTCGAGTGGTGCGTCGTCGAGATACGCATAGGGATTGGCATTGAGGATCTCGTGACAGAACGGCGACGGCTCCGGCGTATCGACGGCAACGGTTCGCACTGCGCCGCTTTCGATGGCCTGCAGCACCTCGCGCAGCGCCTCGAGGTCCATCGCCTCGTGCAGACAGTTGCCGATGGTCTCGCGCACCAGCACGTGATCGGGAACGTCGATCGGTCCGGTTAGATTCTCCGGACAGGCGGCCTGATCGGGAAAGACGGCAGCCAATAGGTCGTCGGCGCGCATGCGCATGATTTGCGGCGGTACTCTGCGCCCGCCGCTAAAGCGCAGAATCGCCAGCGCCCGAGTGGCATTCCAACGCCAGCGGGCGGCGAACATCGGCGCCGGAAGCAACGCCTGCGTCAGCGTATACTCGACGCCGGCATTTTTCACGAACTCAAAAACGGCATCCAGCGGGAAGGCGTGCTGGTCGCTGAGCGAGAGCACAAACCCGTTATCCGTTGCAGCGGCTTGGAGCTCCAAGTTGAAGGAGCGGCAAAAGCGTTTGCGCAGCGCCAGTCCCCACGCGCGGTTCACTCGTGCGCCGAACGGCGCGTGAACGATCAGCTGCATACCGCCGCCTTCGTCGAAGAAGCGTTCGGCAACAATCGTCGTGTCGGTCGGTACGACGCCAAGAATCGCTTTGCCGGCGCGCACGTACGCGACGGCCTGTTCGGCGCCGGCGGCGTCGAGCGCGCACTCCCGCTGCAGCCACTGCATCGCCGCGGCGTCGTCGCGCTCGTCGATGGCGCGGCGTACCGCCGAAACTTCGCGCGAGAGCTCGATGGTTCGCCCTAGTCCTTCGCCATTCCAGAACGGGATCGAGGGCGGCGCGCCATGCGCGTCCTCCACTCGCACGACGCCGGCTTCGACCCGGCGAATCTTCCACGAGTTGGTCCCCAAGAGAAAGATGTCGCCGGCCATGCTTTCGATCGCGAAGTCTTCGTCGAGCGTTCCGACGACGTGGCCCTCGGGTTCGACCACGACGTTGAAGTTCGCCGTATCGGGTATCGCGCCGCCGCAGGTGATCGCCGCGAGGCGCGCGCCGCGCCGCGGCCGCAGCTTATCGTTAACGCGGTCGTAATGTAAGAACGTACCGCTTCGCCCGCGCGACGTGGCGACGCCGTCGGCCAGCATCGAAACGACCGCGTCGAAGTCTTCGCGGGGAAGGTCGCGATAGGAGTACGTTTCCCGCATCGTTGCATAGAGCTCGGCGGCATCCCATTCGTGCTGCGCGCAAGCGGCGACGATCTGCTGGGCCAAAATATCGAGTGGCGCCCGCGGAATGGCCAGCGCATCGAGCGCTCCCGAACGAATCGCGTGCACCAGGGCCGCGCACTCCAAAAGCTCGTCGCGGGTCGTGACGTAGAGCGCGCCCTTCGACTTCGCGCCGACCCAGTGACCGGAGCGACCAACCCGTTGGAGCGCTACGCCGATCGAGCGTGGAGAGCCAAGTTGAACGACGAGGTCGATCGACCCGATGTCAATGCCGAGCTCGAGCGACGCGGTCGCAACTACGGCACGCAGCTCGCCGCTGCGCAGACGCCCTTCGACGTCGAAGCGAAGCTCGCGCGCCAGACTGCCGTGGTGGGGCATGACGAAGCCGTCGCCGAGGCGCTCGTTGAGGGCGAAGGCGACACGCTCGCTCATGCGGCGCGTTCCGACGAAGATCAGCGTCGTGCGATGATTGCGAATCTGCTCGGCGACGCGGTCGTAGATTTCGCCCCACATCTCTTTGCTCGCCACCGGCCCCAGCTCGTCGGAGGGAACGAGCACGTCGAGCTCCATCGCGCGGCGATGTCCGACGTCGACGACGAACGGCTCGGGGCTCAGGAAACGCGCGACTTTCTCGACCGGTCGAACGGTGGCCGAGAGTCCGATTCGTTGCGGACGGCGGCCGCCGGCGCGGCGAACCAAATCTTCCAAACGCGCCAAAGTAAGAGCCAAATGCGCGCCGCGCTTGTCGCCGGCCATAGCGTGTATCTCGTCGACGACGATCGTCGTCACGTTGGAGAAGAGACGGCGCGAGCGCTCTGCGGTTAAGAGAATGTAGAGCGACTCGGGCGTCGTGACCAAAACGTGAGGCGGCTCGCGCAGCATTCGCTGCCGCTGCGCCGGCGTCGTATCGCCGGTACGAACCGCCGTGCGAATTGGCTGCATCGGGACGTTGCGCTCCGCGGCCAGCGCCACGATGCTCGCTAGCGGCTTCTCCAAATTCTCGCGGACGTCGTTGGTCAACGCCTTGAGCGGCGAAACGTAGACGACCGACGTCGAATCTTCCAGAGTCCCAGCGGTTGCGCGGCGGACCAGGTCGTCGAGCGCCAGCGTGAAGGCCGAGAGCGTTTTGCCCGAGCCGGTCGGCGCGCAGATCAATACGTCGCTGCCCGCTCGAATTGCCGGCCAACCTTTGGCTTGCGGCTCGGTCGTGGTGCCGAACGACGCGGCGAACCATTCGCGAACTAGCGGGTGGAGTTCGTCGAGCATTCCCCGGCCTATTCCACCAGCCCGCGACGCGGACCCGGCGGCTGCGTGGAAGAGCTGCGCGCTCTAGACCGAACCCTCGCTTGGATGCGCAACCTTCTTCTCGTTGCCTCGCTCGCCGGCACTGCCGTGCTCTCTGCGTCGCCGGCGGCCGCGGCACAACGCGTCCTCCAGATCGCCGACATGGCCCGCATCGTCGACGTTGAAGAGCCGGCAATCTCGCCCGACGCAAAGAGCATTGCGTTAATTCTGATTGCCGCCGACGCCAAGCGCACCGGCGACAACACCAGGCTGGTAGTGATCGATGCCGTTTCGGGCCGCATGCATAGCGTAACCCGCAGCGGCGAGGCCGCGGTTCCGCGATGGTCGCCGGACGGCTCGCGGCTTGCCTACCTGGCTCGACCCTCCATGGACGCACCCCATCAACTCTTCGTGCGCGACGCCAGTGGTCGGACGCGTCAGCTCACCCACGCGCGCGGCGACGTGATCGACGCCGTGTGGCGCCCCGACGGCGGCGAGCTCGCCTTCGTTGCTGCCGATCCCGAATCGAGCGATATCTTTTTCTATGCCGGCAACAACGACTACACGGCGACCGCGCTAACTCCGCCCGACCATCTCTGGGTCGTCCCGGTGGCCGGCGGCACGCCGCGCCGTTTGACGCACGGATCGTGGACGATCGCCCCGACCGATCCGGGAGGCATCTTCTCGCCTCAGATTTCTTGGACGCGCGACGGCAAGGCGATCGCCTTCACGCGCGTCGAGACTACGTTCAGCGGGGAAGACGAGTACTCGACGATCTGGCAGATCGACGTCGCCGGCGGCGCAATGCGCAAACTCACGAGCCATCCCAACGTTGAGTTGAGTCCGTCGTACTCACCCGATGGATCTCAGTTGGCCTATTGGTATCCGGTCGACGGCGATTTCACCGCGCAAAATACGGTGCGCATCGTTGCCGGAGGCGCCGAGCGCGCCCTCGCCCCGGCTCTCGATCGTAACGTCGCCGGCGCGCAATGGTTTTCCGATGGTAAGCATCTGCTTATTTGTGCCGCGGACGGCACGCAAAATCGTCTCTGGACCGCCGATCTCTCCGGAGCTATGCAGCCGCTCGATCTTGGCCCGCTGCATGCCGTCTGCGATCCGTACTCGAGCAGCACCTTCGACGCCGGAATCGCCGGTTCAATCGCCCGCGACGGAACGATCGCGATCGTCGCCACCAGTGCGACGAGCGCGCGCGAACTCTACCTGCTGCCGCCCGGCTCGAACGCGCCACGGCAACTCACGCACGTTAACGATTTTTTGCGCGGCATTACTCTCGGCGGCATGCAAGAGCTCACCTGGGACGGGCCCGACGGCTTTCACGAAGACGGCGTCGTGACGTATCCGCCGGCGGCACGTGCCGGCGAGAAGCACCCCGTCGTGCTGCTGATTCACGGCGGTCCCGGGCTTTCCAACTCGCGCGACTTCGTTTGGGAGCGTTGGCCGCTGGCGCAGATGATTGCGTCGCGCGGCTATGTAGTCTTGCAGCCGAACTACCGCGGCAGCGACAATCTGGGCAATAAATATATGACGGCGATCGTACACGATACCGTCGTGGGACCCAGCGCCGACATTATCGCCGGCTTGACCGCGCTCGGACGGCTCGACGGAGTCGACGTTTCGCGCGTGGCCGTTTCGGGCTGGTCCTACGGCGGCGAGCTAACCTCGTGGCTGATCGGACACGACCACCGCTGGCGAGCGGCGGTTTCGGGAGCCGCCGTCAACAATGAGTTCGACGAATATAACCTCTCAACGTCCAACGTCCAAGACCGCTATCCGCTCGGCGCGACGCCCTATACGGATGACGGCGAACGCATCTATCGCGAGAACTCGCCGATCACCAACTACAAGCAGATCACCACGCCGACGCTCATTTGGGGAACCACGCTCGATCCGGTCGTTCCAATCACTCAATCGTACGCGCTCTATCACGCGCTTACGGAGAACCACGTTCCGGTCCGCTTCGCGGTCTTTCCGGCCTCGACGCACGGTCCGACCGATGCGCGCCAGACGGCCGAACTCACGCGGATCTGGCTCGACTGGCTCGATTCGCACATGCAATAGCCTCGGGCCTCATCCAAACGGGCGCGGCACGCGTTCTAAGGGACATGAAGCTTTTCAGCGCCGCACTTCTGGCTATATCGCTTGCCCTGGCCGCGCCGGGACCGGCCGCTGCCGCGCCCTCCGAGCGCGTCGTTCTGGCCGGAGGATGTTTCTGGGGCATGCAACTGGTCTTCGGGTCGCTCGTCGGCGTCAATCGCGCGGTCGCCGGCTACGCCGGCGGGAACGCGCAGACCGCCGAGTACGAAACGGTTAGTACCGGTGCGACCGGGCACGCCGAGTCGGTCGAGGTTACGTACGATCCCTCCAAAATCTCGTTCAAACAGCTGCTCGACGTCTATTTTCTCGTTGCCCACGACCCGACGCAGCTGAACCGCCAAGGTCCGGACAGCGGCACGCAGTACCGTTCCGAAATCTTCTACACGACGACCGCCCAGCAGCGCGAGGCGCTCGCCTACATGGCCGACCTCAAGAATCGGCACGTGTACGGCTCGAAGATCGTGACCGTCGTGGCGCCCCTGCACGGATTTTATCCGGCCGAGTCATACCATCAGGACTACGCGGTGCATAATCCTCAAAATCCCTACATCGTTTTCAACGATTTGCCCAAAATGCACAAGCTGCGCCAGGATTTTCCGGCGCTGGTTAAACCCAACGCGCCCTTCTAGGCGCGCAACCCCTTCGGATTATTGCGGCGCGTCGGCGACGTGCTGCGCGTACGAGCGAGGATCGAAGTACCAATCCGGCAGCGATGCCGGAAAAGTGATGTCGTTGAAGTCGTAGTCCACGGTCGCATCGCGGCCCAAATAGTCAGAATCGGCTTGATAGGTCGGCGTGCCGTGAATGTGCGTGACGATCGGCATGTTGTTCATCCACGTTAGCGAGACCGTGAAGAGCATCGGATAGACGTGGCGCCCGCCGCTACCCTCATCGTAGAGTTTGTCGGTGGCGATGACTTCCTTGAGTTCGAGCGTCTTATGGTCGACGTAAAGCTCGCGTAAACGATTGCGATCGGGATCGCGCCTCGGCTCCAGGCTGACGTGAATCTCGTCGCCCTTGCGGATGTAGTTCCCGATGAAAGCGAAGCCGGAATTGCCACCGCGCAGCTTGCCGGACGTGGCGTACAGGATACCGTTGCCGGTGCCGTGAACGGTATGAAATTCGACTTTGTAGAGGCCTTCCTGCAATTTGCATCCTCGGCAATTGTAGAGTTGGTGCCGTGCACCCTAGAACCAGTGTATGCCTCGAACAATCCGGCGCGCCCGGAATCGCGCCGCCA
>CAZMPP010000075.1:0-10090 GCA_964568035.1 uncultured bacterium | reverse complement strand
CGGAACGGTTACGGAAAAAAGATTCGGCGCGGTGGCCGACGCCTGATTGACGCCGAGCGAGAGCGCTCCACCGGTTTGGCTCAAATTAAAGTTGACCGCGGCGCTGCCGACGATCACGTTTTGATTTGCATCGAGCAGCTCGACGAGCACCGGGTGGCGGCCCGCACCGAGGAAGTCGATCCCCCCCTGCGGGTTGGCGGAAGTGAGAAACGAGCCGGGAATGATAGCCACCGAAGACGGCGTGCCGCCCAGCGTTAGGCTGAGCACGTTGTTGCTCGACGGTGCAACGGTAAATCCGATCGCCGCACTCCCGGAGCCGACGGTACCGGTATATGTTCCGGCCGGGAGCGTCAGCGAGAGTTGACACGCCGTCCCTCCCGGTGCCGGAGTGCAGCCGCTCGCATTCGGCCCGACAATAACGTTTTGATTGATCGTCGTCGGGCCGGTAACGTTGATCGCCAGTGTCTGCGAACCGGGCGGACCTTGGGTCCCCCCGGCCATCGACGTGCCCGGCGTCGCTACCGTCGAGGTACCGGTGAGCGGTACGAATCCACCGGGCGGTGGTGGCGAAGGCGTGATGACCGGCCGCGTGAGCGGCGAGCTCGGCGTGCCGGCGGGTACGAAGATACGCACGATCGTATTGCCGGTACCCCCCGTGCCGAAGCTGGAACCTCCAAGCGGGACCATTCCGCTACTCTGCCCGCTCCCGGCGCAGCCGCTCGCGAATGCCGCAGCGGCGAGTACGGCGGCCGCGCGCGAGAACCACAACGGCCGTCGTTGGAGCGCCATGGATTTATCGCAGGATGCGCTCGACGTTACTGCGCATGTCGGCTAACGACATCTGCCCTAAAGCAATGCGTTGCACGACGCCGTTGCGATCGATGAAAACCTGCACCGGCAATCCGTTGATATTATATTGCCGGCGCAGCGTGCCGCTGTCGATCACGAACGGATAAGTCAGGTGCTGCTCGGCATGAAACTGCGCGGCTTTGCTGGGACTCTCTAGAATGTCGACGCCGACTACCTTCACTCCGCGGGCGCGATATTCGCGCGACACCGTTTCGAGCGCGGCCGACTCGGCTTTGCATCCGTCGCACCAGGTGGCAAAAAAGTTTAGATAGATCGGCTTGCCCCGCAACGAAGCAAACGAAAGGTTCCCCCCATCCAGCGTCGGCTCGGACCAATCGGGGGCGGGACGGCCGAGTTGGGCCGTCTGGCTTTGAGTGTCGGTTTGGCTTGCTCCACCGCCATGGCCGCACGCAGTTAGCGCGAGTACCGCGGCTGCCGCCGGCCCGCGCAGCGAAAAACTACCCATAGGCCGGATATCCGACCGCTGCCCGATCAAGCTGCATCTGCTCGATAAGTTCGCCGACGCCGGCGAAAAGCCGCTGCTCCCGAACCCAGCGCAGGTCGCGCAGGGCCAGCTCGCGGCCGTAGATTGACTGCTGAAAATCGCGCAGCCACGCCTCGACCGTGCGGCGTTGCCCCCCAAACTGCGGATTGGTGCCGATCGATACCAGCGCCGCATGGTCGCGGCCATCGTAGCGCGCCACGGCCGAATAGACGCCGTCTTTCGGCAAGAGTTTCTGCGGAACGCGAAGGTTGGCGGTGGGAAAACCCAAAGCGTGCCCGCGACCTTCGCCGATCTCGACCGGTCCGCGGATCTCATAACCGGTACCGGCCAACAGGTCGTCGGCTCGCGCCAGCTCGCCGGCCGCGACCAGCGCTCGTATTCGCGTGCTCGATATCCGCTCGCCGTCCTGCGCGATGGGTTCAATGCCGACGAACGTCGCGTTGCGCCGCGCGAGATAGTCGGCCATGAGCGCGGTATCGCCGGCGCGTTTGTGCCCGAAGCGAAAGGTTGCGCCGACGGCAACGCCGGCAACGTGAAGCCGCTCGACCAAGATGTCGAGGAACGCCTGCGGCTCGAGAGTCGCGATCCGATCGTCGAAGCGCACGAAGAAACACTCGTCGAAACCGGCCGACGCAAAAAGGTCGAGCCGCTCTTGCGGCGTCGAGATCAACGACGGCTCGGTCCCCGGGCGCAAGTGCGTGGCTGGATGATTTGAGAAGGTCAGCACGCCGGAGCGAAATCCGGGCCGCCGGATGCGCAGCGTGCGGCGCGCGATCTCGCGATGTCCGCGATGAAAACCGTCGAAGAATCCGATGGCCAGAACCAGCGGCCGCTCCGAGGTGCGCGTAAAATCGTGGCGCACTTCCATTAAACGAAGACTTTCCGCGGCGCCAGCAAGGTTCCAAGCGCTTCGCCCACGCCGACGAGCGTTCGCGAATCATCCCGAACGAAAACGTGACGTCCCGTCGCGCCTTCGGGCAGCGGCACGACGCGCCCGGCACGAAAGTCGGCCGACTCGCGGGCGTGCAGCACGATCGTCGGCAGCGGAATAACGTTCTCCGGAGCGATGAGCGCGCGCTCCGGCGCCTCGGCAATCTCTTCAAGCGTCAGCGCCTCGTAAAGCACGAACGATCCCGAGGCCTCACGCACGAGCGCGCCCATGTGCGCCGGCAAACCGATCGCCTCACCTAAGTCGTGACAGAGCGTACGGATGTACGTGCCCTCGCTGCAGGCGATGCGTAAGCGCGCCGTATTCGGCGATTCGATTCCCAAAAGAGTCAAACCGTAGACGGTAATCGTGCGCGCGCGCCGTTCCACGCTCTTGCCTTGACGTGCCAGATCGTAAAGCCGCTGTCCGGCGTGGTGCGCGGCGGAGAACATCGGAGGCGTCTGTGCGATCTTACCGACGAATCCCGGCAGCGCGCTCTCCAAGCGCTCGGCCCAATCCGAGGGCGCGTCGCGCTGCTCGACGGTCTCGCCGTGCGCGTCTTGCGTCGTCGTCGAACGCCCGACGATCATCGTGCATGCGTAGCCCTTGCGCTGATCGTCGAGCAATGGAATCAAACGCGTCGCTTTCCCAATTGCAATCGGTAAGACTCCGGCAGCCTGCGGGTCGAGCGTACCCAGATGCCCCGCCGTCAATTTTCGGTCGGCGGCATATAGCGCGTAAATCCGCCGAACGCGCGCGACGGCTCGCGCCGAACTCGGTCCGGCCGCCTTAAAGAGGTTTACAAATCCGATCACACGTCGAGTCGAAGTTCGCTAGAGGCCTTCGGATACTAAAGCTGCTTCGACTGCGGCGAACGCGTCGGGCAGCGGACCATTGAACGTCAAGCCGGAGGCGCGGAAATGGCCGCCCCCGCCTAAACGCTGCGCGGCGGCGGCGACGTTGAGCGCCCCGTTGGAGCGCAGCGAGACGCGGATCTCGCCCTCGATCGCTTTGAAGAGCGCGGCGACGTCGACGCCCTCTTGTCCGAGCAGCGTATTGACCATATCCTCGGTGTCCTCGCCGTCGGCACCGGTATGCGCGAGCATCTCGTCGTCGACGTACGAGTAGCAGTAGCGGCCGCCGTGCTCGAAAGTCATCGCGTCGATCACGCGACCGAGAAGTTTGGTTGCCGCAACGCGCTTGCGTAGGAAGATTTCCCGAGTAATTTCTTCTTTGTCGGCACCGCGGCGCATCAGCTCGGCAGCGAGCTCGAGCGCGTCGGGCGTCGTGTTCGAATGCATGAATCCACCGGTGTCGGTCATGATCGTCGCCAAGATGCAGGTCGAAATCTGCGGGTCGAGCGGCACGCCGAGCTCGCGCAGTAGATGCATGACGACGGTGCCGGTCGAGCATTCCGTCTCGAGTACGAAGTTGAGCTTGCCGAAGAGCGAGTTGCCGAGATGATGGTCGATGTCGAGCATGTTCTCGCGTTCGACCGGCGGCAAGTGTTCGCCGGCCCGGCGCCAGTCGCTCATATCGCAAAAAACGAAGAGCGTATCGGGCGGCAGATCGGGCGGCAGCTCGCGCGAAACCAGTTCTGCTCCCGGAAGAAATCGCAGGTTGCGCGGCACGCCGTCTTGCTGAAAGTAGGCGACGCGCTTACCGAGCTGTGTGAGCGCGAGGCCCAGCGCGAGCCCGGCTCCCAACGTGTCGCCGTCGGGCTTCACGTGACTCACCATCACAAAGGAGCTGCGGCGGCGAAGTTCTTCGACAACCTCTGCGCTCGAAGCGATGCGCGGCGTGCTCTCGATCATTCGCCCTCCTTCGGGGCGCTCGCCGCAGCTTCGCGAAGCGTTTTCGCGAGCGCGATGGCGCGTTCTGCCGATCGATCTTCAACGAACGTGAGCTCCGGCGTGTGACGTAATTCGATCTTGCGTCCCAGCTCGCCGCGCAAAAAACGTCCGGCGTGCTGCAACGCATCGAGCGATTGCCGAGCTTGGTGCCGGTCGCCGATCACCGAAACGAAGACCTTGCATCGGCGAAGATCGTCGCTCACTTCGACGCGCGTGACGGTAACGAAAGCGAGCCGCGGATCCTGCAGTTCCCGTGAGATCAGCGTTCCGAGGATGCGCTGGATCTCATGATCGATTTTCGCGATGCGTTGCGGCTTCACGCTCGCACCAGTTCGGGCGCGACGTGCTCCATCGCATAAGCCTCGATGATGTCGTGCTCCTTGAGATCCTGGAATTTGGCGATCTGAATGCCGCATTCGAAGCCCTCGGCAACCTCGCGAACGTCGTCCTTAAAGCGGCGCAGGTTCTCGATCTCGCCATCGAAGACGACGGCGGAGTCGCGCACGACGCGCACCTTCGCATTGCGTTGGATCTTGCCGCTGGTGACGTAACAGCCTACGATCGTGCCGACGCGGCTGACCTTGAACACCTGCCGCACCTCGGCGCGTCCGAGCACGACCTCGCGCTCGATCGGCGTGAGCATTCCGCGCATCGCCTTCTTGAGATCGTCTTCGATCTCGTAGATGACCTGGTAGAAGCGAAGGTCCACGCCCTCGTTCTCAGCCAGGCGCCGCGCCGTTTCGTCGGGCCGGATGTTGAATCCGATGAGCACGGCATTCGACGCGCTTGCGAGATTGACGTCGTTGGGTGAAATCGCACCAACGCCGCCGTGGATCACGCGGATCTCGACGTCTTCGGTCGAGAGCGACTCCATGCGCGAACGCAACGCTTCGAGCGAACCTTGCCCGTCGGCTTTGAGGATGAGATTGAGCGTCTTTTTGCCTTCGGCCGGCATCGACATGAACGTTTCCAGCGAAACGCGCTGCGAGGTCGAGGCCGAGATGCGCACGTCGCGACGCCGCGTGGCGCGCTTTTCGGCGGTCTCGCGCGCGACGCGCTCGTCGCTGACCACGCTGAGCGTGTCGCCGGCGGAGGGAACATCGGAGAGACCCATCACCTCGACCGGAATCGACGGGCCGGCCTTCTTGACTTGTTTGCCCTTATCGTCGATAAGCGCGCGCACTTTACCGAACGTGCCGCCCGCGACGACGATGTCGCCGACGCGAAGCGTTCCGTTCTGAACCAGAACGGTGGCAACGGCACCGCGGCCGCGATGGAGCGCGGATTCGATGACCACGCCGGCGGCGCGGCGATTCTTGTTGGCCCGCAGCTCGCGAATGTCGGCTTCCAGCAGCACCGTATCGAGCAGCTGTTCGATGCCGTCACCGGTCTTCGCCGAGACGGGCACCATTTCGATGTTTCCGCCCCAATCGACGGCCTGCAGACCGTCTTCGGCAAGTTGCTGCTTGACGCGATCGGGCTGGGCGTCGGCGCGGTCCATCTTGTTGATGGCAACGACGATGGGAACGTTGGCAGCTTTGACGTGCGCGATCGCTTCCTTCGTTTGCGGCATGACCCCGTCGTCGGCCGCAACGACGAGTATCGCGACGTCGGTTACTTTGGCACCGCGCGCACGCATTGCGGTAAAGGCCTCGTGACCGGGCGTGTCGACGAACGTAATCTTGCGGTCGTTGCGCTCGACGGTGTACGCGCCGATCTTCTGCGTGATGCCGCCGGCTTCACCGCCCGCTACGTTGGCTTGCCGGATGCGATCGAGCAACGACGTCTTGCCGTGATCGACGTGGCCGAGCACCGTAACCACCGGTGGCCGCGCCGTGAGCATCTCGGGCTTGTCCTCTTCCTGCTCGACGGTGACTTCCTCGCCGGCCTCTTTGACGACGGCGTTGAAGCCGAAGCGCCGCGCGACCTGAGTGGCGACGTCGCTAGGAATATTTTGGTTGATCGTCGCCATGGTGCCGATCTTAATCAGCTCGCCGATCACGTCGCGTACTGGGACGATCATCGACGTCGCCAGCTCTTGAACGGTGAGCAAGTCGGGAATTTCGATCGTTTCGAGCACGCGCGCCGGTGCGGCCGCGGCCGTCTCGCCCTTCTTCTTACGCTGGCGCTCTTTCTCGAGGAGCAGTTCCTTCTCGCGGTCTTTTTTGGCCGCGGCTTTCTCCTCGTGAATTCGCGTGCGGTCACCCGGACGTGCGCCGCTCGAGGGCGCCGGAGCGTCGGTGGCGGACGGAACGCCGGGGCGTGCCGGTCCTGGGCGAACGCCGGGCGTCATCGCACGGAAGGGGCCGTTGCCGGCGGGACGACGCCCCGGCGGCACTACCCGCGGCTGCGGCGACGTGCGCGTCTGTGCGGCCGCGCCCTTGCCGCCCTGTCCGGGCAGAGCCTCGCCGGGACGGGGCGCAACGCCGGGCCGGCCGGGAAGGCCGGTCTGCGGACCGGGAGAGGCTGAGGCGCCGGTCGTCGGCGGCGGTACCCGCCGGACGATCGATGCCTGGCCGGCGGGTACTGGACGAAGCTGCGGGATCGACTCATGGGGCGGCTTGGGTGCAGCGGCCGGCCGGCGCGCCGGCGGGGCTTCGCGCACCTCAGCGGCCGGTTCGACGGGGAGCTCAGCGGCTGGGGCCTCGACGGCTGGGGCCGGAGCGGGAGCCGCAGGTTTGGGCGCCGTTCGCGGGGTGCTGCCGGTGACGGGACGCAGACGAGCAACCGGAGGAGACGGCGGCGCACTCTTCGGAGGCGGTGGAGCCTTGGCCACGGGCGCAGCTTCAGCGGCAGGCACGCTGGGGGCAGCACTCGGTGCGCTTGCCTTAGGCGGGGCCGCCGCTTTCTGGGCCGACTTGAGCAGTACGCTGCGGACCAGATCGGCGATCTGATCGGGAACCACGCTGAGCTGGTTCTTTGCCTCGAAGACGCCGCCCAAGCGTTCGTTGAAGAGCGTCGTTAGTTCTTTCGAGGTGAGCCCGACCTCTTTGGCGAGCTCGAAAATTCTTACTTTTCCGGCCAAATTCACTCTCGAGCGCGTCGCGCTCGAGTCCCATCAGTTGGAGTGCGGAGCCCCAACCGACGGTTTGGCTCCGCTAGGTAATCAAAGTTCCGCCCTCATCGGAGGGAACGGTCGTCACGTCTGGTCATGAGTTCATTTCTTGCACAGGCTCTCTATTAAACCATATTCGGCCGCCGCGGTGCCAAGACCCGGGTAGCGGCGATTCTTTGCCGCGCGCTGCGCGCACGCGGTCGAACAGAGATAGGCTCCGCGACCCGGTTGCTTGCATCGCATCGCCGGCAGGTCGGCACACCAGCCCGCCTCGGTGCGAACGAAGCGCACCAATGCGTTCTGCGCGAAGCGCCGGCGGCAGCCGACGCAGCTGCGAACCGGTTCCGTTAGGTCCCGTCAGTGCCCAGGCGCTCGCGCCTAAACTCTTCGAGCTTGCGAATGAGTTCGGCGTCGATCTCCTCTCCTTCGGGCACGGCTGCTTCGGGAGTTTCAGCGGCCGCCGACGGGTCGGCGACGGCCCGCTCCGCTCGCTCGGCGAGATAGCGCTCGCGCGCCTGAGCCGATTCGCTTTCGCTTGCGATGTCGAGCCGCCAGCCGGTCAACCGCGCCGCCAGACGCACGTTCTGCCCGTCGCGCCCGATCGCCAGCGAAAGTTGATAGTCGGGAACGATCACCAGCGCGACGCCGTCGTCCTCGAAGAGCTCGACGGCGATAACTTTCGCCGGCGCCAAAGCGTTCATGATAAACGTTGCCGGAACGGGATCGTAGCGAATGATGTCGACTTTCTCGCCGCGCAAATTGTCGGTGACGTTGGCGATGCGGCTCGATTTCGGCCCGAGACACGCGCCGATCGGATCGACCTCTGCGCGATTGCTGCGCACGGCCACCTTCGAACGGCTTCCCGGATCGCGGGCAATCGCCATGATTTCTACCGTACCGTCGGCAATTTCGGGAACTTCCAACTCGAGAAGACGCTGGACGAGCCCCTCCGCCGCTCGCGAGAGAATCACTTGCGGGCCTTTTGGCGATTTCTTGACGTCGAGCACGTAAGCCCGAATGAAATCGTTGATGCGGTACGCCTCGCCGGGAACTTGCTCGTCGAGGTACATGACCGCTTCGTCCCGACCTTCCAGCGTGATGTACATGTTGCGCTGTTCGTAACGCTGAACGGTTCCCGTCACCAGATCGTTAAGCTTGCGGACGTACTTGTTGTAAACCGTATCGCGTTCGGCTTCGCGAATGCGCTGCACGATGACTTGCTTGGCGGTCTGCGCCGCGATTCGTCCGAAATCCTTAGGCGTCACCTCTTCGTCGAAGAAGTCCCCGGCTTGGTACGGCCGGCCCGCCTCTTTAACGGAGATTTCGAGTTTGGGATCTTCTATCTCATCGACTACCGAGCGCCGGTGAAATACGCGATAGGCGCCGCTTTGGCGGTCGACGATCACGATGGCGTTCGACTCACTTCCAAAATGCCGCTTGTACGCCGTCAGCAACGCCGCCTCCAACGCCTCGAGCAGCATCTCGAACGAGATGTTTCGCTCGCGCGCGATGAACTGCAGTACGTCGATCAGTTTATCTTCAGTTGCGTTTTCTAATGTTGCCATTCGATTGTTTCCGTAAGAGCTTGTCGCGCCGCAAGTCGGCGCGCGGGTCGTACTCCAAGTTTGCCGATTTAATCGTCGCTATCGGCAGCAGCAGCTCGCCACGTTCGTTCTCGATCGCCACCGCCTCGCCGCGCAAGCCGCGCAGCGTACCGCGGTGCGTCTTGCCGCCGTCGACCGTCAACGTCGTAACGATGCGGACCGTACTGCCGGCAAAACGCTCGTAATCGGCCGGACGGAGCAGCGGACGATCTAGGCCCGCCGACTCGACTTCGAGCGCGTAGTTGCCTTCCTGCTCGCCGAGCTTGGTATTCAGTCGCGCGGCGACGCGTTCGCACAACTCCAGATCGGCGCCCCCAGGGCGGTCGATCATGACGCTGAACGCAATGGTGCCTCGGCTCGAACGCGTTCGGTACTGCACGATTTCTAGGCCGGCAAAGGAAGCGTCGCGCGCGATGGCATCCAACTCGCGTTCGAACGCGGCAGCGATGTTCGGTCCGGGGTTCACGATTGGTTCGTTATCTCGCTTGAAGCAACGAAGCGCGGGACCTGCCCACGCTCCTAGTGGCTCAAGGATACCGAAAACGACGACGGGCCGCAACCCCACGTGGGCGCGGCCCCTCGTCCTGTTCTCCTATCCTGCGATCGGCGCGCCTCCGGAAATCGTCCGGCCGGCGTCGGCGCTTCGGGCGCCTGCTATTCGGCGCGCACTCGCGGGCACTGATGGCCCGGTGGACTTTGCGGTTCCAACCGCCCTCCTTCGTTTTTACGAAGCGTGCCGGTTGCTCCGGCACACCAAAATTCTAGTGCGACAAAGGTCGAAACGCAAGAGGGAAAGCCCGCGCGTTACGGCGACGGAGCGGGCGACGGTACGAACGGCACCAAACGCCGCCCGTCACACGGCTGAGAAACCATCCCATCCACGATCGGCGCGATACCGGAATCGAAGGGACTGAGCGGGGCGCGCGCCGGACCGTTGCCGCCAATGGCGATTTGCGTGCCGTTGGCCGGCGCGGAGTGCTGCTGGTTCTGCACGTTTGCCGGCCCCCCCGGATCGGCGTAACCGCCGCGTATCGCCTCGGGATAGCGCACCAGCCATCCGGTGCAGATGGTCGTCGGGCCGGCCTTGCGCGCGCCCGTCACCCACATCTTCACGCGAGACTCGTTGCCGGTGCCTTGGACCTCGTACATGTACTTCGTCGCGGCCAGCACGTCGGGCGGCGGGGTCGGCTCGATCTTCCCACGCAGCGAATAATTCATCGTGTACTGCTTGGTCGTCGGGTGAACCGGATTGTTCGGGATCATCGCGCGGAGCTTCGCGTTGATGTTCGACGATTG
>CAZMPP010000074.1:0-10112 GCA_964568035.1 uncultured bacterium | reverse complement strand
CTCACCGAGGCAACTGAGCGCCAGAAGGCCACCGTGCCGGGGGGCGAGCCCTTCGCACGCGAGCAGGCCATTATCGACTTCGCCAACGCGAAGCTACGCCTCACCGGCCATAGTTAAAACACCACCGCTCCCTCGTTGGGCGGGGCGAGCCGCGGCGTCGCGCGAAGCGTAAGATCGTCATTATGCTCGATCGGCTCGAAACTACGCTGCGGATTTGCGGCGGCGCGCGGCTGGAGGGCTCCGTTGCAACGCACGGAGCAAAGAACGCCGCATTGCCGATTATGGCGGCTGCCTTGCTCGCTAAAGGCACGGTAACGCTCCATCGCATTCCGCGCATCACCGACGTTTCGGTCATGTGGTCGCTGCTCGAAGCTTTGGGAGCCCGTATCCGTTCGCAGGGCGACAACAGCGTCACGATCGACGCCAGCAACGTCGCGTCCTATCGCGCGCCCTACGCCTTGGTGCGCAAGCTCGCCGCTTCGTTCGACGTGGTCGGACCGCTTCTGGGACGATTCGGGCAGGCCGAGGTGCCCTTGCCGGGCGGGTGCGTGCTCGGCACGCGTGCGACCGACATGCACGAGCAAGCGTTCGTAGCACTGGGATGCGACGTGCACAACGCCCATGGTTACCTTATTGCGCAAGCTCGCGGATCGCGTCTGATCGGCGCGGCCATCGAGTTTAGAATGCCCAGCGTCGGCGCGACCAAGAACGCCATGCTCGCCGCCGTGCTCGCCGAAGGAACGACGACGCTCAAGAACGTGGCGATGGAGCCCGAGGTCGTCGACCTTGCCGACTTTCTCGTCGCGATGGGCGCTAGGATCGCCGGCCAGGGAACCGACACGGTGACGATCGAGGGCGTTGAAGAACTCCACGGCGTCGAATACGAAATTATTCCGGACCGAATCGTGACCGGCACGTTGCTCCTGGCGGGAGCGGTGACGCGCGGCGACGTGACCGTCACCGATTGCCGTCCGCAGCATTGCCGGGCCCTGCTCGATAAACTGGTCGAATGCGGCGTCGTTACCATGACGGGTGAGGACTGGATTCGCGTCAAGGCCGACAGCATTACCGGCGGTACCGACATCTTGACCGCGCCGTATCCCGGTTTTCCGACCGATCTGCAGCCGCAGATGGTCGGGTTTCTCTGTACCTGCCCAGGCACCAGCGTCGTCGAAGAGTCGATCTTCAACGCGCGCTTTTCGTACGTCAACGAGCTGGCACGCATGGGTGCCGACGTCAAGGTGACGATGGAGAGCAATGCCGCCGTCATCAAAGGCCCCAAGACGCTCTCCGGTGCGCCGGTCGAGGCGCCCGATATCCGCGCCGGCGCAGGGCTGGTCATTGCCGGAATGGCGGCTGCCGGTGAAACGGAGATCATCGGGCTCGAGTACATCGACCGCGGCTACGAGCGCCTGGAAGAGCTGCTCTCAGAACTCGGCGGACAGGTGCAGCGCAGCAGCGGCGTGACGCCTTTGGTCGAACCGACAGGGTTTTTCGAAACGAGCGAATATCCGCGCATTTCGGCGACCGGATAACGCCCCCCAGATTTGAATTAGGAGTTACTGCTTGGATATCGGGATCGACCTGGGCACCGCCAACGTGCTCGTTCACGTCAAGGGCAAGGGCATCGTCTTGCGCGAGCCCTCGGTCGTTGCTAAGGACATGAACACCGGCCGCGTGTTGGCCGTCGGTGAAGAGGCGCGACAGATGCTCGGCAAGACGCCGGCGCATATCCAAGCCATTCGTCCCTTGCGCGACGGCGTGATCGCCGATTTCGAAGTGACCGAAGCGATGCTTTCCTACTTCATCAAGAAAGTAATGAAAGATCGTTCGTGGTGGTCTTCGATCATCAAGCCCAAACCGCACGTGACCATCTGCGTTCCGGCGGAGATCACCAGCGTCGAAGAACGCGCCGTGAAAGACGCGGCGAAGCTGGCCGGAGCGCGCGACGTCGGCATCGTGGAAGAGCCGATGGCTGCTGCGATTGGCGCCGGCCTCCCGATCGACGGCCCTTCCGGAAGCATGGTCGTGGACATCGGCGGCGGTACGACGGACGTCGCGGTCATCTCGCTGGGCGGCATCGTCGTTTCGCAATCACTGCGCGTTGCCGGAAATAAGATGGACGAAGCCATCGTGCGGTATATCCGCCGCGTTTACAATCTCATGATCGGCGAACGCACGGCAGAGGAGATCAAAATCAAGATCGGTTCGTCGTACAAGCTCGAGCAGGAGCTGGGGATGGAGATTCGCGGCCGCGATCTGATCAACGGTCTGCCCAAGACCGTAAAGATCACCAGCGAAGAGATTCGCGAAGCACTTTCCGAGCCGATCGGGGCGATCGTCGAAGCGGTGAAGTCCGTGTTAGAGAAGACGCCTCCGGAGCTTGCAGCCGACATCATCGATCGCGGCATCATTCTCACCGGCGGCGGCGCGTTGTTGCGCGGACTGGAGAAACTGCTCTCCGACGTCACAGGCGTCCCGGTCATCGTAGCGGACGACCCGCTCTCGTGCGTTGCGATCGGTACCGGAGCCAGACTACGCGTGTAATCGAGGGGAGCGGAGCGCCCGTCGACGACGTCGCCGAAGAAGTCGCGCGCCGCATCTTTGCCGGCGGGACGGTCGTCCTTCCCAACGATACGAGTTATCTCATTGGCTGCGATCCGTACGACTCGCAAGCAATCGATCGCGTCTACGCAGCCAAGGGAAGACCCGACAACCGGCCGCTCACGATGCATCTTGCCAGCGTCGCCGAGTTTCTCGAATACGCGGGCGATAATCCATTGGCGGTGCAGGCCGCTAAACGGCTGCTTCCCGCACCGGTCATCATTTTGATTCGCAAGCCGGCGTTTATTAGCGACGAACTCGCCGCGGGCTTGCAAACTTTGGCCTTTCGCGTCCCCGATGACCCGTTCGCGCGAGCGCTGCTCGAGCGATGCGGTCCGGTAGCCGGAACGACCGCGAATCCGCCCGGCGGGCCGCGCTATCTCGGCGAGGAAGAAGTCACCATGCTCCCAGATGCCGATCTGCTCGTCGCGCACGGACCGACGCGCTATGACGGCGAATCAACAATCGTCGATCTCTCCGGAGTACACGCCCGCTTACTACGTGAAGGAGTCGTTTCTGAAAAACGTCTGAGCGAGTTGCTTGGGCCAATCGAACGTCCGACGGTAAAGGTACGCACACAACGACAATGATCCGATCCATCTCCGCGTTCGCACTTGTCTTCGCAGTGCTCGTAGTAACGCTTGCTGCATCGCCGCCCGCACCGCAAGTGCTTCCGACGGCGCAAGTACACGCGACGCCGCAACCACGTGCCTCCGGCCGCGCGCGTCCGTCGCCAGGCGCCGGAACGCCGCCCAATGGGGCCGCGACTCAGTTCGACTTAGGCGTGTGGACCGTGCACGCCAACTCGCTCGACGCCAACTTCAAGACCGGCGACTTCAGCACACCTTCGAAGGTCGTGATGACGCGCGTCGGCGGCGACGTAACCGCGGATCGTGCCAACGGCAATTACAAAAAGAAGGTGCTGTATCTAAACGGGCACGTCGTGATGCACGACGCGCAAGGCAGCGGCGTCGGCAGTCTGGAGGGTGGTCCCCAGCCCCCGGCGCAGTCGCCGTCCACGTTGACCGCCGACAAAGCGCAGATCGACGGGGAAGCGAAAGTCTATCAGGCGATCGGCAACGTCCACTACGTCCAAGGCGAGACGGTCGTCACGGCCGACAACGGAACGCTCAACGACGAAACGCATCAGCTCCAGCTCCAGGGTTCGGTCCACATCGTCGAGGGCACGCGCAGCATGAAGGCCGAGCGCGTGGTTTACAACACGATCAGCGGAACGGCTCACGCGCAGGGCGACGTCACGATGCAGTTCCCAGGCGAACTCCATCGCCACTTGGCAACGCCCAAGCCGATCAAAGCTCCCAAGAACCCCCTCACCCAACCGGTTGGAGTACCCAGCTCGTCGCCTTGACTCCCGGCCTCTTCGACTCAGGTCCGCAAGAGACGCCGCTCGCCGCGCGCATGCGGCCGTTGACGCTGGACGAGTTCGTCGGGCAGGAAGCCGTATTGGGTCCCGGTCGCGCGCTTCGCGCAGCGATCGAGCGCGACACCATTCCCTCGATGATTCTGTGGGGACCGCCGGGCAGCGGGAAGACGACGCTGGCCGAGGTCGTGGCACACTCGACCGGCGCGCACTACGAGCGTCTCTCGGCGGTTAGCGCAGGCGTCGCCGATCTGCGTCGCGTCGTCGCCGAGGCGCGCGCGCGCCGGCGCGTCGGACGACGCACGGTACTCTTCATCGACGAAATCCATCGCTTCAATAAAGGGCAGCAAGACGCGGTGCTGCCCTACGTCGAGGACGGCACGGTCACGCTGATCGGGGCGACGACTGAGAACCCGTCGTTCGAAGTCAACTCCGCGCTGTTGTCGCGCGCTCGCGTCTTCGTGCTGCAGGCGCTCTCGGATGACGAGGTCGCAACGATTGTGGACCGCGCGCTGCGTGACCGCGAGCGCGGCCTCGGCGCAAAAGAACTCGAAATCGAACCCGATGCGAAGCGGCTGCTCGTCGGGTTTGCCAACGGCGATGCGCGCGCGGCACTGAGCGCCCTCGAGTTCGCCGCGGCATCGCTGCCCGAGGGGAGCCGCGAGATCGACGCGACGCTGGTACGTGAGGCGATGCAGCGACGCAACTCGCCCTACGACAAGGGCGGCGACATGCACTACGACGTCGTCAGCGCCTTCATCAAGTCGATTCGCGCCAGCGATCCTAATGCGTCGCTTTACTGGTTGGCGCGCATGATCGAGGGCGGCGAAGATCCGCTTTTTATCGCACGGCGGCTCGTGATTTTGGCTTCAGAAGACGTAGGATTGGCCGATTCCAACGGGCTGACAGTGACGGTCGCAGCCCAACAAGCAGTGCATTTTGTCGGTATGCCGGAGGGCTTCTTTCCGCTCGCGCACGCAACGCTCTACTTGGCGACGGCGCCGAAAAGCAACGCGGTCGGACGTTCGTATGGCGCCGCTTTGGAAGACGTAGTTGAGACGCGTAACGAGCCGGTTCCGCTGCATTTGCGCAACGCTCCGACTCGATTGATGCGCGAGCTGGGTTACGGTCGCGACTACCATTACGCGCATAGCGACTACGATGTCGTGCAAGTAAATTTGCCGCCCGGATTGAGCGGGCGGCTTTATTTTCAAGAAGACTCAATAAAAAGGCGGTCCGAGTGATACTCGGACCGCCAGTTTCCCGTTGCTACTTCTCGGAGTGTGCGTTGGAGCTTCGCACAACCAGATAATAGACCGGCATACTGTGAGCGACCTGTGAGAGTGCAACGAATTTATCTCGATCATTCTGCGACTACGCCGTTACGTGCCGAAGCGGCCGAAGCGATGCGCGCCATGCTTGCAGAAAGTGACTTTAATCCCAGTTCGTTACACGCCGAAGGGCGTAGAGCGCGGGCGCTGCTCGACGACGCCCGGCAACGCGTTGCTACATCTCTCGGAGCTTCCGCCAACGAGATAACGTTTACGTCGGGCGGTACGGAATCCGACAACCTGGCGATCGCCGGAGTAATGCAAGCAGCTCCCCGCCCGGCCCACGTACTTTCCAGCGCGATCGAGCACTCGGCGGTCTTGGGCTCTCTCGATCGCCTCGAAGGAGCCGGCGTTAGGACCACGCGTCTTTCCGTCGACGGCGACGGCCTCGTCGACGTCAGCCGATTCGAAGCCGCGCTGCGCCCCGAGACGCGGCTGGCTACGATAGCCTACGCCAACAATGAAATCGGCACGGTCCAACCAATCGCGGAGCTCGCGCGCCTTGCTCGCCGACGGGGCGTACTTTTCCATGCTGACGCCGTGGCCGCAGCAGGTTGGCTGCCGATCGACGTTACCGCGCTGGGGGTCGACCTGCTCTCGCTGTCGGCGCATAAGTTCGGCGGACCCAAAGGCGCCGGTCTCCTGTACGTCCGGCGCGGAGTGCCCGTTGCGTCCCAGTTCGGCGGGGGCGCTCAAGAGTTCGGGCGGCGGCCCGGAACCGAAGACCTGCTCGGCATCGTCGGACTAGCGGCCGCATTAGAGCTCGCAGTCCGGGATCAGGCGGCGGAAACCGGGCGCGTGACGGTCTTGCGGAATCGCCTCGAAGAGGCCGTCGTCGCCTCCATACCCGACGTCCGGGTTACCGCTGCAGGCGCTCCCCGGGCGGCTAACGTCCTGAACGTCGGCTTTTCCGGGGTGGACTCGGCGGCGTTGCTCATTGCCCTGGACCTTGCCGGCGTGGCCGTCTCCGCGGGCAGCGCCTGTGCCTCGGGAGCGCCCGAGCCCAGCCACGTTCTCGCCGCGCTAGGGATCGGGGCAGAGTGGCAGCGGGGCGCGATTCGCTTCTCCCTGGGGCACGTCACGTCGGCGGGCGAGATCGAGCGTACGATCGAGCTGCTCCCCCAGATCGTTGCCGGCCTGCGCCTGGCTCGCCAGACAGCATCGGGGGGATGGGTAGACTGAGAAAACGAACGGCGCGCGGCTGGAGGCAACTACCTTGAGCAGTACGGAGTGGGGCCCTGTGGTTCTCGACGTCCTTGGCGGCATCGCCGCCCTTCTGGTTGGTATGGGAGTGTTCATCGCCTGTCTGGCGCTGGCGAAGACCCTCGTGCGGGTTCGTGCGACGCTAGACGAGGTCGATCGCCAACTCGCCGGCATCGGCGCGCCCGTCACCAGCACCCTGTCGCGAGTCGACGAGCTTACGAAGTCCCTGGAACAGACGGCCGGAACCGTTTCTCGCACCGTCGACTTGACTCGCAGCGCGGTCGTTCCGGGCATCGTTAACGTCGGCGCGGCCATTGCCGGGGTCACCGCGGGTTTACGACGCTTGGTTACGGGAAAAGACTCGAAAGATCGGGGAGTAGGTTAACATGGGCAAAGGTAATGGCGGGGGTGGATTCTTCGCCGGCTTTTTGATAGGTGCCGTCGTTGGTGGTGCCGCGGCCGTCTTGCTGACGCAAGAGGACGCGCGCGATCGGCTCGCCGGCAAAGCACGCGAAGCGGGCGGCATGGCGATGGGTGCGACCGACGATCTTCGAGGACGGGTCGGCGACGTGACGTCACAGTGGCAATCGAGCGTGTCGGAACTCTACGAACGCGGACGCCAAGTGGTGGAGAATGCCCGCGCCAATCTCGACGCCGCAGTGGCGGAAGGCCAAAGTTCGGCGCAAGAGATTCATGACGAGCTAGAACGGAAAGCCGAGGGTTGATTTGGACATCAAGGTAAACGTACGCGAAGCGCCAGGCGACTGTTACGTCGTCGATTTGAGCGGCGAAATCGACGTCTATACGTCGCCCAAAGTAAAGGATGCGGTCGGAGAACTGATCGATCGCGGCGTCTACCATCTAGTCATCAATCTCGAGAAGGTTCGGTACATCGATTCGACCGGGCTCGGGGTACTGATCGGCGGACTCAAGCGCGTCCGCGAACACGGGGGATCGGTCAATCTCGTCTGCACCAACCCGCAGATCAAAAAGATCTTCGACATTACCGGCTTAGTCAAAATCTTCGGCATCTTTGAGAGCGAAGACGCGGCGATGAAAGCGCTGGTATGAACCCGGCGGTGGAACATGCCGCCCCCGAGCTCGTCGAGCTTCGCATTCCGGCTCGCGCCGAATGGGTGGCGCTGGCCCGGCTCGCCGCGGCGACCGTCGCGAATCGCCTGCAGTTCTCGATCGAGGAGATCGAAGACGTCAAGCTCGCCGTGACCGAGGCATGCACCGCCGCCATCCAACACGAGGGCCACGGTGAGTTCATCTTGCTCACCTGCGAAGCGCTGGCCGATTCATTGCGCGTGCGCGTCCGCGACAACGGCCGTCCCAGCGTTCGGATCGAACGCGAACCGATGAACTTCGATGAAGCGCGCGTCGCCGGTCTTGGGATCTTTCTGATTAGAACGCTCATGGACGAAGTCAGCTACGACGTGCATCCGCAGCACGGTACTGAGCTGCTCATGGTCAAGAGGCTCGGCCCTCAGGCCGGATAGTGACCCAACGGGAAGAAACGCGCCCGGACCGCGAGCGGACCCGTGAGCTTTTTGCGCAGTTCATTGCGGCTCGTCGCGGTCACGAAGCGGCCCCGGATAAACCAAACTCGCAGCACGAGCATCTGCGCGCCGAGCTCGTCGTCGTGCATCTTAACCTCGTTCGTTTTCTCGCGGTGCGTTTTGCGAATCGCGGCGAGCCGCTCGACGACCTCGTTCAAGTAGGAACTGTAGGACTGCTCAAAGCTATCGACCGGTTCGAATTGGAGCGCGGCGTGGAGTTCACGACGTACGCGACGCCCACGATCGTCGGCGAGATCAAACGCTATTTCCGCGACAAGGGTTGGGCGGTTAAGGTGCCGCGCCGGCTTCAAGAGCTCAACTTGGCCGTCAACCGCGCCGGCGATAAGTTGGCAATCGCCCTCGGACGCAGCCCGACCGTCGCCGAGCTTGCCGAACATCTCCATGCGGGTGAAGACGAGATCCTCGAGGCACAGGAGCTGGGTCAAGCCTACAACCTGCTCTCACTCGACAGCGAAGTCTCGGGCGAGAACGACAAGAAGTCACAAACGCTCGCCGATACCGTGGGCGTTGCCGACGCCGGACTCGCGTTGCTGGAAGACCGCGCGAATTTGGAACGCGCCTTCGCCGTGCTCTCAGGTCGCGAACGCGTCATCATTTACTTACGCTTCTACGAATCGGTCTCACAAACCGAAATCGCCAAACGCCTCAACGTTTCGCAAATGCACGTATCCCGCTTGCAGGCCAAGGCGCTCGAAAAACTGCGCTCCGTCCTCGCCGAGTAATCCCGCCCCCTTGTCATCCTGAACCTGCGGCATGTCATCCTGAGCCTGTCGAAGGACGCTCGTTGCTCGGCTACGGAGGCCGCGCTATGTGCTGCTCGGGCTCCTCGCCGGCGCGATCCTGGTCCCCGCTCGTCGTCCGGCGGGCCTGAGCACCCTTTTCAGGCGCTGTACGGGGCGGCGGACTGGGAAAACGCATCGACAGGTTTTACCGGCTTCGTTATAGTGTGGTGTGATGAAGAGCCAGGAACTGCGTCAGGCGTGGATCGACTTCTTCGTCGGCAAGCAGCACAAGCTGTTTCCGCCGGCAAGCCTAGTTCCGCACGAGATGTCGACGACGCTCTTCACGATCGCCGGGATGGAGCAGTTCGTCCCGGTCTTTTTGGGCGAGCAACCGGCTCCAGCGCCGCGTGTGGTGACCGTGCAGCGCTGTCTGCGGGTGGCCGGCGCCAAGAGCGATATCGAGAGCGTCGGCCGTACCGGAAGGCACGGTACGTTCCTCGAGATGCTCGGCAACTTCAGTTTCGGCGACTATTACAAACGCGAGGCAATTGCGTGGGCGTGGGAGTTCGTCACGCAGGTCCTCAAGCTCGACCCGGCACGGCTCTACGTTACGATCCACGTCGGCGACGACGAAGCCGAACGAATCTGGATCGACGAGATCGGTCTCGCGAAGTCGCGGATCAGCCGCTTCGACGAAGAGAATTTTTGGACGATGGGCGCGACCGGCCCGTGCGGTCCTTGTACCGAACTGTTCTACGACATCGGCCCGGAGCACGCTGCCGGTTCGGACGACACCGGTCCGAACCTCGGCAATCGTTACGTCGAGATTTGGAACGTCGTCTTCCAGCAGTACAATCGCGCGGCCGACGGAGCGCTCACCGAGCTTCCTAGCAAGTCGATCGATACCGGTGCGGGACTCGAACGCATGCTGGCCGTCTGCAACGGTGTGGCCTCGATGTATCAGACCGACTTGTTCACCGATCTTGTTGCAGCCCAGCCGCCGATCGGGCGAACGACGCTCTCGCCGAGCGAGCAGATCGCGCGGCGGAATATCATCGCCGATCATATTCGGGCGGCGACGTTTTTGGTCAACGACGGCGTCTACCCGTCGAATACCGATCGCGGCTTCGTTTTGCGTTTTCTGATTCGCCGCGCGATCCGCAACGGAAGGCTGCTCGGCTATCCCGATGGCTTTCTGGCCGAGCTCGTTCCGGCGGTAGTCCGTTCGTTGGAAACCGGCTATCCGGAGCTGCGCCAGAGCATCGGGCGCATCAGCGGCGCGCTGCGC